>JBPCWA010000633.1:0-29310 GCA_051009975.1 Hyphomicrobiaceae bacterium | reverse complement strand
CGCCCATGCGTGGCGAGTTTGTCTCAACAGCTACGGCGGAAGACGCATTGGGGAATTCGTCCAGACGCTAGATTTCGGGGCATTGCGACCTTGTACTGAATTTGCCAATCGATATCCTACAGATACGATCAGATTTGATCAGATACGATGCTCGCTAAGAATGGTCCGCTTGATTAACGGCCAAGCACCGCTCAAACGCATTTTAAGTTGCGCAAACTAAGTTGCGCAAAAAATAAAACTGCATAGTCACTTAGTGGGGTGAAAGGATGAGCCTAGAGACTGAAAGCATCCTGGATAGAAGGCGATTGCGCCGCAAATTGGGCTTTTGGCGTAGCCTTGCCATCATATCGTTGGTCGTCGCCCTCGCAGCAGGCGCCTATCTGAGCGGCAATACCGAATCCCTTATCGGACAGTCGCAAATTGCTCGCGTATCCTTGACCGGCGTGATCACAGACAACCGCCGGCAATTGCAATTGCTCAAGCGTATTGCCAAAGCCGATGAAGTGAAAGGTGTTGTTCTCTTCGTCAATAGTCCCGGCGGGACGACTACAGGAGCAGAGGCTCTCTACGGCGCAATTCAGAATCTCGCGGAGGTCAAGCCTGTTGTCGCTCAATTTGGCACAGTTGCCGCGTCGGCGGCCTACATCGCCGGGCTTGCAACGGACCACATAGTCGCCCGCGAGAATACAATTACCGGGTCGGTCGGCGTGATTATGCAATGGCCCGAAGTCTCCGGCCTGCTGGAAAAAATTGGGGTGAAGATCAACGAATTAAAAAGCGGAACTTTGAAAGCTGCTCCGTCACCGTTCAAGCCCGCCAGCCCTGAAGCAACAGAGATCAGTGAAGAAATGATAGCTGAAGGCCTCCGGTGGTTCGTCGGCTTAGTCGAACAGCGTCGCAATATTACCGCGACAGATGTTCCCGGCCTTATCGAAGGCCGCGTTTTCCTCGGAGGCAGCGCGGTCAAGTACAAACTCATTGACTCCATTGGTGGTGAAGACGAAGCCGTCGCATGGATGGTAAAGAATCGCGGTGTCGGAAGCGGTCTTAAGATTGTAGATTGGCGAGCCGACCAAAATGTGGGTTGGCCGCTGGTCAATTCCATATCAAATGGCTTCGCCACAGTCTTTATTCAGACGGCAAAGAGAATTGCTAGCCTGACCGTTGCTGATGAGCCACTAGGTCGCCTTGGCCTTGACGGTCTGGTATCCGTTTGGCAACCTGGTAAAAACTGAGTGATAACAAGTACTTTCGTCGGGACCCGTGACCGTGATTAAGTCTGAGTTGATTCAGAAAGTTGCTGCCCTTAATCCTCATCTCTATCAACGCGATGTCGAACGCATCGTGAACGTTATATTTGATGAGATTATCGAGGCTCTGGCGCGCGGGGATCGCGTTGAGCTGCGCGGCTTCGGGGCCTTTACAGTTAAATATCGCGCACCACGCGTGGGCCGAAATCCACGCACAGGCGCCTCCGTCTCTGTCGATGAGAAATTTGTACCGTTCTTTAAAACTGGAAAAGAGCTGCGAGAGCGCCTCAACGAAGACGACGCTCACCAAGGCATTAGCTCCGCGTAACGCAGGCACACTAGCAGTGGACGCCAAGTTACGCGGTCAATTGAACAAAGAGGAGCACTCCCTTGATTGGACGCCTCATTGGACTGCTTGTCACCTTTGCCATCACCGCCATTCTGCTGACCATGGCGGTGATCAATCGCCACGACGTACGGCTTGTGATCAATCCGGCGGATCAATCTGACGTACGCGACGTCCCAGTCTTTCTTCTGATTGTTGCAGCCCTGATCACGGGTGTCGTGTTAGGCGGTGTCGCGGGATGGCTCAATCAAGGAAAGTGGCGTCGGACAGCGCGGCAGCGCACACAAGAAGCCATGCGCTGGAAGGCCGAGGCAGAACGCCTGACCCGTGAACGCGATGAGCGGCTGGCGACGGCCGCGCCGCCGCGTCAGCTGTTGGCCGGATAGAAAGCATCTGCAGTCAAGAGGCCCCCAGTGGCAACGCGCCGCCGGCTTCCGGCGGCAAAGATCTCTTGTTGGTAGAGCATTGTTCTTGACACGGTTATGACCATAGAAGCCAAGATTTGTGGCCTGAAAACTGAGGCCGACATCGACGCCGCCATTGCGTATGGTGCGGACTACATTGGGCTCGTTTTCTTCGAGCCAAGCCCACGCCACCTGACCATCTCCCGCGCAAAGTCGTTGGCGGACCATGCGCGAGGAAAGAGTCAGATTGTAGCACTGACTGTCGACGCCAATGATCAACTTATTAATGAAATCAACGAGCACGTTAGACCTGATCTTTTTCAACTGCACGGTTCCGAAACCGTTGACCGTGTTGCTGCCATTTCAGCAGCATCGGCCTGTCGCATAATGAAGGTCATCAAGGTGGCGACCGTTGATGATGTCGAGCAAAGATCGCAGTATCAAACCGTCGCCGACAAAATACTGTTCGACGCCAAGGCGCCGCCGGACTCGAAGTTGCCGGGTGGCAACGGTTTGGCATTTGATTGGCGTATTCTGGAGACGGTTCGCGGACATCTGGACTACATGCTTTCCGGCGGGCTTACGGCCGATAATGTTGCCTCGGCAATTCAATTGACGGGCACGCAAGCGGTCGATGTCTCGTCCGGTGTCGAGCGGGCTCCGGGCGAGAAGGATCCCGCGCGTATTCGCGCCTTCCTTAAAGCTGCAAAAGGCCTATGATTCCGGCCCCTCTGCCAAACGAACCCAAACTGTCTTGAAACACGGAGGCTTCTGAGCCATGGCCGTCACCGACGCCGAAGACGCACGAACCAAACCGAATACCTACCGCGCCGGTCCCGACGAGCGCGGTCACTTTGGGGATTTTGGAGGTAGGTTTGTCGCGGAAACACTGATGCCGCTGATCCTTGCCTTGGAAGAAGCCTACAGCTTTGCAAAATCTGATCCGGAATTCCAATCTGAGTTGACGGGACTACTTAACAACTATGGTGGACGGCCGTCACCACTCTATGCCGCCGATCGACTAACCTCTCACCTCGGCGGAGCGAAAATCTTCTTCAAGCGTGATGAACTCAATCATACCGGTAGTCACAAAATCAATAACTGCCTTGGGCAGATTCTCCTCGCACGTCGCATGTCCAAGACCCGGATCATAGCAGAGACCGGCGCTGGCCAGCACGGAGTGGCAGTCGCGACGGTGTGCGCAAAATACGGAATGCCCTGCGAGATCTACATGGGGGCGACAGATGTCGAGAGGCAGAGCCCGAACGTTCAGCGCATGAACCTCCTTGGTGCGAAGGTCAATCCTGTTGTATCCGGCGCCGGAACGCTTAAGGATGCCATGAACGAAGCGCTGCGGGACTGGGTCACCAACGTACGTGATACATACTACATTATCGGCACCGCTGCGGGCCCCCACCCTTATCCTGAAATGGTGCGAGATTTTCAATCCGTCATCGGCAAGGAAACCCGCCAACAGATGCTGGAACGTGTGGGCCGCCTGCCCGATACGCTCGTGGCCTGCATCGGCGGCGGCTCTAACGCCATTGGTTTGTTCCATCCATTTCTCGACGACCAGAGTGTCAAAATCTACGGCGTAGAAGCCGGCGGTCATGGATTGGAAGTCGAAAATGGTCATGCAGCTTCAATGACTGGTGGGCAACCCGGCGTGCTGCATGGCAATCGGACCTATCTCTTGCAAGATGGCGACGGCCAGATCCTCGAAGGCCACTCCATATCGGCCGGACTTGATTATCCGGGCGTTGGACCGGAACACTCTTGGCTAAAAGATACAGGTCGCGTCACTTACGTCCCTGCGACTGACACAGAAGCGCTTGAGGCGCTTCAACTTTGCACTCGGCTGGAAGGCATCATTCCCGCTCTGGAGCCAGCCCATGCATTAGCTCACGTGATCAAACTTGCACCAACCCTACCAAAGGACAACCTATTGGTCATGAACCTGTGCGGGCGTGGTGACAAAGACTTGTTCACGGTCGCCAAAGCCCTCGGGATTGACGGATGAACAAAGTCCAGAGTTGCTCAATGACAATACCAATGAACTGACTCCGCGAAAGGCCCCCCATGCCGCAATCTCGAATCGACAAGCGCTTCGCCCAACTGAAGGATCGCGGTCGTACCGCATTTGTACCGTTTGTAACAGCGGGCGATCCGGACTTTGACACGTCGCGCGAAATTCTCTTCGGTCTGGTAGAAGCCGGAGCGGACCTCATCGAGTTGGGTATGCCTTTCTCGGATCCGATGGCTGATGGCCCAGCCATTCAAGCGTCGTCGATACGCGCGCTCAAAAACGGACAGACAATGGTCAAAACGTTGCAGCTGGTGAGTGAGTTTCGTGCGCGCGACACGACCACGCCGATAATTCTGATGGGGTATTACAATCCAATCTACATCTACGGTGTGACACGATTTACCACTGACGCCTGCACAGCCGGTGTTGATGGATTGATCGTCGTAGATATCCCGCCGGAAGAAGATGATGAGTTGTGTATACCGGCCATGTCTGCGGGAATGAGTTTCATACGTCTGACAACCCCAACGACCGATGATGAGCGGTTGAAACGTGTTCTGATTAACACCAGTGGTTTTGTCTATTATGTTTCCATTACCGGAATTACTGGGACTGCGTCGGCAGACGTCAAAGATGTTCACGCGCGCGTAGCGCGCATTAGAGCCGCGAGTGGTTTACCAGTCGGTGTGGGATTTGGAATAAAAACGGCCGAACAAGTTAGCGCGATTGCTGAAGGTGCGGATGCTGTCGTTGTCGGTTCGGCTTTGGTGACAGCGATAGCGAAAAGCCTTGACAACCTAGGTCGTCCAACTGGCGCAACGACACCTTCTGTCCTACATCTCGTGAGAGAGTTGACGGCGCCGCTGCGGGCAGAATAGTGCGTTCCCGGGCCTGGCCGTGATTTATCAGCGTTAGTCTGTTCCACGGGACCGCGACAAGCGGAGCCCCCAAGCTGGTGGTTCTAGGCCCAGAAGGAGGCCACACACCTTGAATTGGATTAGCAACGTCGTTCGCCCACGGATTCGTAGCTTCCTGACGACAAAGCGCGAAGTGCCAGACAATATGTGGGTAAAATGTCCGGAGACCGGTCAAATGGTCTTCTACAAGGACTTGGAAGCCAATCAGTTCGTTATCCCCGGATCAGATTACCATATGCGAATGGGAGCAGATCTCCGGCTGAAGAACTTATTCGACGACGGTGTTTTTGAGAAAGTACTGCTGCCTTCAGTTCCGTCTGACCCTTTGAAGTTCCGCGACGGGCGACGTTATTCCGACCGCATCAAAGACGCCCGGGCCTCGACGGACATGGAAGATGCGGTCATGGTTGGCCAGGGGCAACTTGACAAGCGGGCCGTAGTCGCCGCCGCCCAGGATTTTCGCTTCATGGGCGGATCCTTAGGCATGGCCGCGGGCGAGGCAATCATTGCGGGAATGCTACGTGCGGTCGACCTCAGATCGCCCTTTATCTTATTCGCTGCATCTGGCGGCGCCCGTATGCAAGAAGGCATACTGTCGTTGATGCAAATGCCACGAACGACAATTGCCGTGCAGCGTCTACGCGATCAAGGTCTGCCGTATATTGTTGTTCTAACAGATCCAACGACTGGTGGCGTTACGGCATCTTATGCGATGCTTGGCGACATCCATATCGCAGAACCAGGGGCGCTCATTTGTTTTGCTGGACCGCGAGTCATCCAGCAGACAATCCGCGAACAATTACCTGATGGATTTCAAAAGGCCGAGTATTTGCTTGAACATGGTATGATCGACATGGTCGTCCATCGGCACAAGTTACGAGACACGCTCATTCGTTTGACGAACTTGATAATGGTGAAACGTGCAGGCTCAGAAATCGAGCATCGTCAGACACGTCTGTTGGTCAATGGAACGCGGCACGCGCACGCATCTACAATTCCGGAGAACACCGAGCCGCACGATGATGAGGTGACCACATCCACAGAAGGCACAGATGGAAGCACCCCTGAGCCCCAGAACTTGAACTCAATGAACGGTGCGACACCGCCGCATGACACCACCACGGCGCCTAACGATACACCGGTCTCAGATGTCGAGGTCACGCCCGTCGAGGGAGATCACGCAATGGCAGACGATCGGACAGAGTCTGAGGCACCAAAGTCATAGTCAACGCAGGAGCCGCTCTGGCTCTGGCTCTGGCGGTCTTGGGCGTAGACGATCAACAGGACTAACAACTGGCACGGAACGCATATTTTGTCGAACAGGGATCATAGGCCTGCTACGAGCGACACGCTACTCGCTGAGCTGAAAGAGTTGCACCCACTACTCATTGACCTTTCATTAGATCGCATTCGCCAATTGATGACAAAACTTGGTGATCCTCAAGATGAAATTGCCACCGTAATTCACGTGGCCGGAACGAACGGCAAAGGATCTACGGTCGCATTTCTGTCGGCCATGTTGCAAGCAGCGGGCAAGCGCGTTCACACCTATACCTCACCACACCTTGTACGCTTTCACGAGCGAATTCAATTGGCCGCTACTGACGGCAAAACGCGCCCTATCGACGAGGAGAACCTCGTCCATGTTTTGGATCGCGTACGCTCGGTGAATGACAATAACCCAATGACTTTTTTCGAGATTACTACCGCGGCCGCCTTTCTTGCATTCGCCGAAACACCTGCGGACTGCGTATTGCTTGAGGTCGGTTTGGGCGGGCGATTGGATGCGACCAATCTGATACCTCGCCCAGCTGCCAGTGTCATTACGCCGATATCTATTGATCACGCGGACAAACTCGGGGACACACTTGAAAAGATTGCTTTTGAAAAAGCTGGCATCCTTAAAAGCGGCGTTACGTCCATTATTGGCCCTCAGCCCGTTGAGGCATTGACATCGATCGAGCAAACGGCCAGGCGCATTGGAGCAAAGCTGATACGACATGGCGAACACTACGATACCTACGAAGAACGCGGCCGTCTGATTTATCAAAGTGACGCTAGTCTGGTTGATCTACCTCTACCGGGCTTGATTGGACGAAACCAGATTGTCAATGCTGGCGTTGCAATCGCAACGCTGCAGCACACGTTCGAGAACGAAATCCCAATCTCAGCTTTGGAATATGGCCTCGCACATGCAAAATGGCCAGCGCGCTTCACGCGTCTGAACGGCGTCCCGTTCGATCATTGGGTCGGTTCCGAAACCGAGCTTTGGATTGATGGCGGACACAATGCAGCTGCAGGGATCAGCTTGGCGCAGACATTGGCCGATTTGGAGGAACGAGCGTCAAAGCCTGCCTACCTTGTTGTTGGCATGATGGCCCACAAGGAGGCGACGAATTTCCTCAGTTCATTCTGCGGTCTTGTAAGGAGCGTGACAGCAGTTTCCATACCGAAAGAACAAAATGCCCTGCCGGCGACGGTACTGGCCGCGAATGCGTGTCAAGTCGGTCTCCGCGCCAGTACAGCTGACGGGGTGGAGGCAGCCATCCGCGCAATAGAATGCGACGCACCCGGACCTAAACGCATTGTTGTTTGCGGGTCTCTCTATCTCGCTGGACACGTCTTGGCTCAACAAGGAGCAAACGTCTTTTAAGATTACGCCATCTTAACAAAGTTCGCCCTTGTGCTCCTACACCGCCAGGCAGCCGGCAATGTTATGCCAATAGGGCACCAGCTCGCTCTCTAGGTGCAAGCAACAGCGCCTATGTGAAAGCCGCGAAGGGCGCGCGACCTCATAGAGAGGCCGCTACGACTGTGATGTGTGAATGCGCAACCGACACAAAGATGTCAGCGACGCCCCGACGCCCATTACATGGTCAAATAGTCGCGCTCAGGCAACCGAGTCGTTGATCCAGGCTTCGAGTTTTGATTTTTGAACCAAAGCGCCTGTATGTCGCGCTGCCACTTCGCCCCCCTTGAACATGATCAGTGTCGGCATGGCCTGGATCTGATACTTCGTCGTAATCTCGGGATTATCGTCAACGTTGATCTGAGCGATCTTGACCTTACCCGCCATCTCTTTGGCGACTTCCTCCAACGCTGGAGCCATGGCCTTGCAAGGGCCACACCACTCAGCAAAGAAATCAACAAGGACGGGCTCGGCCGAATTCAACACTTCGGCTTCAAAATCAGCGTCCGAAACTATTGCCGTCGCCATGGACAGTGTTCTCCCCTCAAGAGTTTGCAGACCGAATATAACGCTGCATCGAACGTAGGAAGCCAGCTAGAGAGCGTCAAGACTACGCGAGTTAAGCTTCCATAGTCGCTGTTGATGATCATCGAGTATGTTGTTCGGTACAATCGTCAACCGCGCCTGCCTCGTCCACAAGATAGCAGTGCGCACTTCCTGCGATGGATAAATCTGCTTCAAAGCTAGTCGATATGCAGCAAGTTGAAGGATATAGGCCGTTTTGACCCCAGCTGCATCCATTGGCGGTTGGCGATCCGTCTTATAGTCGACAATGAGTAGTGCATTCTGACACTGAACCAGGCGATCGATCCGCCCACTTAGCACCACTGACTGACCAGGGCCAACAGCAGCGCTGTCAGAAGCACAGGCAGAATCACTGGCAGAACCACTGGCAGACGCGCCGACAGGCACTCTCAATTCAGCGACCACAGGAACTTCTGCGAGTGAACCTGGCGCAAACACTGGTGCAAAGATTGGATCGCTCATAACTGCTAGTACGTCTTTCACGATCTCTGAGTGTACCGCAGGGGATAAATCCGGCGCGCGGGAAGCGACGTATCTTTCGGCGAACCCAACACGCTCCGTTTGATCCTCGATTTGTGGCAAGTGTTCCAAAAGTGTATGCGTGATCTGGCCACGCAGCAAACCGTGACCTTCCGCTTCCATAAGCGGAGACGGCATGGGGGGCGCAATTAGATCCATCGACATTTCATCCGCCAAACTATCCAGATCTGATGGATGCGGAATCAATCGCGACGGGTTGAGCGGCAGTGTTGATCGGCTTTCCGGACGCACACTTCGCCGAGCCCAGTCTGGCAGCGTCGCCGTGGATCGCGAACGGGGCTCTACCTCTGAAAAAGAGTCCGGAGCCGCAACTTGTGGTTCACTCAATGTCCGCACGATATTACCTTCTCGATCTTCTTCTTCAACGAGCAGGTCGTCCAAGCCGTCGGAGATCGTCTCGTACCAGCACAATGGCGCACGTCCGCGTTTTCCCGCGTAGCCTCCCACGTAAAGACGATCTCGAGCTCGCGTTAGCGCGACGTATAGCAATCGATTGTGTTCTTCAATCTCTGCCTGTGTCCGCTTCGCTCTACTTTCGGACACAGGACCAAGATTGCGTGCCTGCGGAATAGCCCATACGTGTGGCACGAACGTTGTGTTTGCAAACTCGGCTCCGGTTAATTTAATGAGCGGGCTCGATCGAGCATTCGTTGGCGGTCCACACGTATCGGGCAAAAACACGATCGGCGCCTCCAGTCCTTTTGCGCCATGTACCGTCATGACGCGAACTTCGTCACGCCCGTCCTCGAGTTGGCGCTTGATTTCGCGCTGTCCCTTGCGCAACCACGACAAAAAACCCTGCAGAGATGCCGGCGCCCTATCATCGTACGCAATTGCCAGATTCAAAAACTCGTCGATCGAATCCCCAGCCTCAACGCCAAGCCTAGATAACAGCTTTTCTCGACAATTATCGCGATCAAGGAGCGTCGAAAAAAATTCAAACGGCGGCACAAAATCGGCATAGGCTCGCCATCGCCTCAATTGCGCCAGCGCCTCCTTGACCACTGCGCTCGAGTTTTCCGCCGCGTGCAACGCCGCCCATAAGGATCCTTTGCGTTCTGGTGCAATGGCAAGCAAGTCTTCATCGTCAAATCCGAAAAGTGGTGATTTGAGGACTACGGCCAGGGATAAATCGTCTTCCGGCAGGATGAGAAAATCGCCAAGAGCCATTAAATCTTGGACAGCAATTTGCTCGGTCAGCGCCATGCGGTCGGCACCTGCGACCGGGATATCACGTGCCTTTAGTGCACGCACCATATGCGGCGCAAACGGATTGCGCTTGCGGACAAGTATCAAGATATCTCGCGCCAAAATGGGACGAGCCTGGGAGTCCAGCAGTTCGCCACTCTTCAGCCACGTTGCAATTCGTTCGGCGATCTTGTCGGCTAGTCGCTTCGCAGGAACGGGTTCCGACGCTTCGGCTAGAGGCGCAAACGCAGGCGTGGGCTCGTATGATTCGTGAACCTCACAAGGCCAGAGCTCAAATCGACCCGCTTGCCCCATCCGCAGAGCCACATGGCGAACATCCGCTCCAGACGAGTTAAGCCCCGGCGCTTTCCGCCCGCGATCAAAAATGGCATCGACGGCTTTGAGTAACGGCGCGACTGTTCGGAATGACAACGTCAAAGGTACCTGCGCCCAAGACCTTCCGGCTCGCTCTGCGAGGTCTCCAAAGAAATTGCCAGACGACCCGAATTGATGCGGCGCTGCACCCTGGAAACTGTAGATCGATTGCTTTTCATCACCAACCGCAAATAGCGATCTTGCTGATCTTCCAGCATCTTCACCGGGCTCGCTGCTAAAGAATTCAAATGCAAGAGATTTAATAATGGACCACTGCTGCGGAGATGTATCCTGGGCCTCGTCAACCAATATGTGATCGATACCGCCATCCAGCTTGTATAAAACCCAATCGGCTGCCTCTGAAGCCACCAACAGCTGCGTAGTGCGGGCGATCAGGTCATCAAAGTCAAGAGCAGAACGCCGGGATTTCGCGTTGTCATAGTGCCTTGACGCGCGGTCTGCCAGCCGCAAAAGTGCCATCGTCGCTGCGACGGTGTCGAACGCTTTGATGCCATCGACGGCTGCACAAAAGCGATCGCGCGCATTGAGCAAACGCGCAGCCATAGCTGGCTCAGAATCGCGAATCGCCTTGGTAATGAAACCGCGGTCCGCTCGAGGTGCCCCTGTCTTCGTCAAGAATGCTCGGGAGAAACTGGCAAGGCGTGCGCTCGAATCCTTCGCCAACAATGCGTCGTACAAGGCTTGAGCAATCTTCTGATCAGATTTGCCGCCCCGTTTCAATATATTTGCAATAGACTTCAGTTCTGTGTCCGTCAGGATCGACAAGGCTAAATCGAGGAGGTCGTCGCGTGTTGCGGCTTGGGGAACACCGAATAATTCCCGATAATAGGTGTCTGCCGCTTGAAACGTATCATCGTTTTGATCCTGATTAACGCTCACGCGGCCGAGCAGCCACTCTCTTGCGGAAAGCGCCGCGGTCATTACGTCATCAAAGCTATTCTCATTGGCCTTTACCACAGTAAGTTCCAACGCTCGCCCCAAGGGACTTCTTGGAGCGCGATTGGCGTCGACGAGCGTGGAATCAATGGCCTCGCGCATGAACTGCGCCACTGTTGCGTCGTCGAGAATTTCAAAACCCGGTGCCACACCGGCTTCGAGGGGAAAGCGTTGCAACAACCGTTCGCAGAACGCGTGAATGGTCTGCACTTTGAGCCCCCCCGGCGTTTCAATTGCCCGCGCGAAGAGACGCCGTGCGTTCAGCAAGTCTTCGCGCGTAGGGATCTGTCCCACAACCTCGCCAAGAACCGCCTCTAGCCTTTTGTCGTTGGCGACGGCCCAATCGGAAAGATCTCGAAAAACACGGGTAGCCATTTCGGCCGCCGCCGCCTTCGTATACGTCAAACAAAGGATTCTTTCGGGATCCGTCCCGGCAAGCAGCAGTCTCAGAACGCGCAATTTAAGCACATGGGTTTTGCCAGACCCAGCATTTGCGCTGACCCAAGCGGAATTCTGCGGATCGGACGCCTGCCTCTGTGCGGCCTGGGTATTTGCTAGAAGTCTCGATCGTCCCTTGGCCTCCGACATCATATATTCTCGTCCAACGATTCATTAGCCCATTCCGCAATCCGGGCGAGCTGCGCATAGTCATCGAAGTCATAGCGGAATTGAGACCTGCGCGTTGCAACGTAAGGCGTCGTCTCGTCGTCGAACAGGGCAATGAGGCTCTGAAGCTCGCGATGAATTTCGAGGACCAGCTGTTCGACGTCGCCAACCTCGAGTTCTACGATCGCGCCGGGCGGGTCGCCGCCAGCTGCTGAAATGTACCTCAGGCCAGCAATACGCGTATCAGCTATCTCGTTGAAGCCACCAGCTCGGGCAATCATAGCCTCAAGCAGCAGTTGCGGCGCCTGTAGTGCACAAGCGCGCCTGGCCAAGCCTTGGAGATCGGAACCGGTTTTATAGTCCGTTATTGTAAGTCCGTCGCGTCCGACATCTATTCGATCGGCCCGTGCAGTCAAAGTGAATGGCCCGGCCGGCCCATCGAGGAGCATGACTCCATCTTTTTCACCGATCGTCGTTACAACGTCTTTGCGCAGTGCCGGCTCAGTCGCGCCAAACCATGCTGCAAACCGGCCAAATCGTGCCATCCAGAAGGCCTCAATTCTTGGATGCGCCTTAAGTTCAGCAAACATCCTCATCGCGATCTTCAACAACTCCTGATCAGGCGATCCAGGCAATTGCCTGGGATACTGGCAAACGAATTCTCCCAGAGCATTGTGCACGATGCTGCCCCTCAGGGCAGCATCGGGCGCCGCACCGAGGGGCGGAAGACGATGAAGTTTTAAGATTTTTTTGGCGAATATAGCGTAGGGATTGGCGATCCAAGCTTCGACGTCGCTGACACTCATTCTTCGCGGTCGCAATGACAATCCAGGCCGTGGCTGAGGCGGCCTGCGCCGTTTGCCATTGCGGGCAATCGGACGCTCAGTGGCCCAAGTCAACCATGGCATCGCCGGATCAAGTACACCCCCACATCCCAAGGACGCGAGAACCGCCATGAGGCGCAATAACCACCGCGATGGCACCGTTGGGTTTCCGTCAACGCGTTCGGCTCTTGTCAAATAGACTGTTTGAGCTCCAAGTAGCTGCGTAAAGTCATGGGCGGCGTATCCCAGCTGCTCTTCCGGCACCGGGAGGCCAACGGTTCGGCGCATAGGTCGGTTCAGCCAGGGCCCGGGATCAGCCGGTGCAGGCCAAGTTCCATCGTTTAGGCCACCAAGGACAACAACGTCGGAGGTCATGAGCCGAGCTTCATATGGCCCCCAGATCGCCAAACGAGGGTGGGTTGAAATGGTTGGGCGCACGGGCTCATGTGCTATGAGCGCACGATAGAGATCCGGATATTCGATTGCCCGTATTTGCGGTTGCGACAATGCGGAATCGAATAAGCTTGTAAAGAATGCGTGCCCTAAGACCCCAGCTTCACCCAGCCAAAGATGCGTTCCTTCCGACGGGTTAGGACGCGCTTGTGCCAAAGCTTCAGCAACTCCAACATGAGCCTTTGCGAGACAGCTCAATGATCGAGGGTCGCGTGCGCCCCAAATCTCCACCAAAGGCGCGAATGCACTCCTGAGGTCATCGACCAGCTCGCGAGCAGATCTCCAATCGCCATCACCCAATCGACGAAGTTGCGGACCTCTCCCACTGCCCGATGCGACATCGAGAGCCGCGCTATCAAGGGCCGCCTGAACCCCCTCCATTCCACTGCCGAAATAGGGCGCGCGAAACGCCGCTAGTTCGAGCGAACTTGCTGCCCGCCGAATATCACCCGGATCGTGCCCAAGTCGTGTCAATGGGTGACGCAGCAGCGACATTAGCGCTTCAGGCGCAAAGTCCTGCGCAATTGTGGTGATCACAAGATCGAGGAAGGCGCCAAGCGCTGTTTTGCCAAACGGAACTCCCGCCGAATCGTCGACGCGTATTCCCCATGCCGAAAGTCGGGCGCCGACGCGACGAGCCAGTGTTCGATCCGGCGTGACCAGAGCTGCGGTTCGACCCGGTTCCTCCAACGCCTCACGCAAAACGAGCGATATGACCTCTGCCTCATCCTGAAGCGACGGCGCCGGCAAGTAGGTAATGTCTTCGAACGCCGTCTCGACGGACTCCGCCGTGAGACGACCAGACAGTTTGTGCCAGGCGTCGGTCCGATCAGCGGGTCGCATCGCTTCGGCTATTACTTCGGTGCGGACAGCAAAACAAGGTGCTACTTCCACGTGGGCGGGCACGCTGACATCCTCAGGACGGGTTCCAAGTTTCCGCAGAAGTCTTTGAAAGCCAAACTGCGGATGGCTTGGCGTATCCGAGGTGCCAGATAATTGTCCCGAACGGTCTGGAGATCGATCAAGCCCGGGCAAGACAATTGCACCATTCGGCAGGCAAGCAACGGCGAGCATCAGTTCCGCCGTCGCTGGAACCGAGCCCGATACGCCAGCCACAAGCACAGGGCCAGCAGGTGGATGCAAACGAAGTCGCTCGGCTTCTGCCAAGATAAGCTTGTTCCGACGCTCTGCTGGCGACAACTTGCGGGCGGCAACGAGATATTGGGGCCAATGTCGCACAACTATGTCAAGAAATTCGATCGTTTGCTGCCAGTGGGCCGAAAAGTCCTCAGGGACGAGGTTGGCCAGCTGATCGAGTTGCACGCACTCCGTGTCCAATTGATCGATGAGTTGAGCCAAGTCGACGGCCAGTTTTGCTGCCCGTGCCGGTGAACGCGCAGCGACTTCGATCATCGCCCGACGATCGTCATGCCCACATGTCGACGTTTCCAACGCCACTGACCAGCTCTGGACGAACTGCATGAGAATCAGCCTGCGTTCGAGTTCGCTCACCGCCGGCAGAATTGCGAGATCGCCTGTCGAGAATTCGCCTCCACTGCTTGTCAGTAGAGCCGCATCATCGTCATTCAGCGAAATTGGACGCAACCGGGGAAGAAGCAGGGCTGATTCGCTCCGGCTGGCACGGAGAAAGGCGTCCTGCAGTCCGCGCACGGCCCTCGGTGTCGGAAGCAAAATGGTGTATGCTGGCAACTCAATTGGAGCAGGAGGCACACCACCAAGGGCGGGCAGTTGACCATCGAGGACTGACTTTGCCAATGTATCCAAAAATGGAACGCCAGGCGGCAATGTGAAGATTGATTTTTTTTTTGGCTCGCCTTCTATGTCAACCAATCAGCGCTGTCCTTATATTCACATGTTGATCTGCAAACGAGAACCCGACATTTTGGCACTCGGATACAAGACACTCGGATACAAGACACTCGGATACAAAAAATGGATGCAAAAGTTTGATTGCTGAACCGCCTTTCAGAGAGGGTCTACCATGTGTCCATATCCGTCGTCATGGCAAGTTCGGCCTCCGCCAACGCTGCAGGTGTGCCAACATGCATCCACAGCCCGTCCAAACGGAGACCATAGAGGCGTTGCCGTTCAATTGCCTTATCCCAAATCCTATTAAGAGAAAACTGTTCTCCTTCGATACCGTGAAATAAGCGGGGATGAAGAATACAGACTCCAGAATGAACAAAAGGGGCGACTTCGCGCTCTTGCCGACGCCTTAGAAGGCCACGCGGCGACATTGTGAAATCGCCCGTGCCATCGAATCCCACACTCGTGCTGGCCAACGCCAAGAGCAAGAGACCATCCATACTTTGCTCATCCCATGCCTCCAAAAGACGACGCAAATTGGATTGAACTCCGTCAATCCAAACTGAATCAGAATTGTGAACGACGAACGGGGATGTGCCAAGCAGTGGAAGTGCCTTCAAAACGCCTCCTCCTGTATCAAGCAATCGTTCTCGCTCATCCGACACTCGTATTTCTTGCTGCCCCCGTTTTTTCAGAGCAACTTCAATTTGCTCAGCGCGATAGTGTGTATTCACGACGATCGTCGAGAGGCCCTCATTGGTCAGGCCGTCCAACACACGATCAAGAAGCGTGCGGCCATCTAGAGGAATGAGCGGCTTGGGAAGGTCGTCAGTGAGTGGTCGCATACGCTTACCAAGACCGGCAGCTAGCACCATTGCTGATCTGATATCGTGGGCCATTGTCAGTCCGTGCCGATCCAGTTGAGCGCAGTTTTAGCGCAGCTCGAATTCCGCATCCAATGCCATGGGCAAGTGCGTCTCATACCAGGCTTTGATGTCGCGGAGTTCGGGGTGCATGAGATTTCGTGCGAGATAACTTGAGATGCGGGGAAGGTGTTTAAGATACTCGAATTTCCCGTCGCGCTCAGCCAGGCGTTTGAAGATCCCCAAGAGCTTTGAGCAACGCTGGGCACCAAAGACTGCATAGGCGCAGCGAAAATCATCGACATCGAATTCCCTATCGATTGCTGCAACACCCACACAATACTGAGACAACAACGTTGCTTCGACGGACGAGGGGATGTCCAATCGCGCGTCTTGTAGTAGCGAAACCACATCGTAGGCTGCGTGTCCAAGCTGCGCGTCTTGATAGTCAATGACGCCAACCCGACGAACACCTTTGCGATCTTCCAACCAAAATAGATTAGGTGAATGATAGTCTCGCAAGACCCAGTTATGCGAGTTCCGTTCAACAAGCGCGAACAGCCGTTCCCAGCATGCATAGAAATCGACGACGATATTTGCCGGCAAAGGTGATCCCAAGGCAGAAGGGGCATACCATTGCAGAGTCAATGCAACCTCGGCATCCAATACTTCACGGTCAAATTCAGAAAACGTGTGGACGCACCCTAGGCCCTTCGCGGTCTCGGGAACTGAGACACCTCGAAGGTGAATTAACACTTCCAGCGCAGTACGGTAGAGCGTGGCAAGATCTGTTCCGGTATCGATCAACGTGCCAAAGACATCGTCTCCGAAGTCTTCGATCAACGCAAACCCGGTCGTGGCATCGACATAATCGACCGTCGGCACCGAAATTCCGTGATTTGCAAGCTCCGCACCAATGGCGACAAAGGGTTCTATATTCTCCGCTAGATGAGCGATAGCACTATACGTTCGACCATCGTGAACCGGCGGTCCATCAGACATTGCTGGTGAGTCCATCAGGACAAGTGGTTTTCTGCCGCCCAGTATTCGTGCATAGGCGCGTGTCGAGGCATCGCCTTTCAAGTATGAGAGTGAGAAGTCGTCGACCGGCGTTTTTTGCTGCTCCCTCCAACGCTCAAAAAAATTCCAGAACTCCTGCAGACGTCCCATACGCAGCGCTGCGTCCCCATCGGCCTGAATGCGGATCAAACGCGCCTCATCTGAGCTAGCCTCCGAGTCGTCAATTGCTATGGACATACATGCGTGGGCAATTGCAATATCTGCATTGTCCGGCCACTCTACGAATGACACAACATCGTTCATCTCGTCCGCGAACCCTACCTCAAGTGCTTCGTCGGTGCCTTCGATACGGTAGAAATCATAGTGTCGAATATCAAACCGTTGGCCGACATAAGTCTGCATGATCGGAAACGATGGGCTGGTGACTTCGAGACGAGAGTCGGCTGCCAGAGCTCGGATAATTGCGCCAACGAATGTTGTTTTTCCAGCACCAACATCACCACGCAAAGCCACTACATCGCCTGCGCGGAGCTTGAGGGCTAGCGCTTGCGCAAACAGTCGCGTCTCAGCCAAGCTGGCGATGTAGCAGTGCCACGAAAAATCAGACATGGCCGCAGACGGAACACCTCATATCTATCGGCGTCAATATGGCAATGCGGACTTTGCCACGGTTCCTTCCGCGAAGTCAGCGGCGCCGTCCTCCTCGGGATCGCGATCGGCGTTCAGTTCAGGTAATTGGGACACATGCTGACTCTGAGGAAGCCGAAATAAGACGGTTCGCCGACCATCAGCCTCCGGTCGCAATTCCAAGTGCCCTTCATGCATGTCAATAATGCTCTTGGCTATTGCCAGCCGGAGCACCCCGGGCTCTAAAGAATGGCTTGGACTGGTTAAATCGAGCCCTCCCAGAATTTGGGTAAAGGGATCATTAGCCACTGCTATGCCGCCGTCCTCAACGGAGAAGACCAAATTCCTGTCACTCCTCCAACAGGCAAAGCGGACGGTGCCACCGACCTCGGAGGAGGAGACTGCATTTGCAAGCAGTTGTCTGAAAAGAAGCTGTATCCGTGCTTGGTCGCCCTCGAAATATTCAATATTGTCCGCAGTCGCAATTTCGAGAGTTAGGCGCAGGCGCCGAGCATCATCACGCACTGATTTCATAGCCTCGTCGATGGCCGCGCGGATGTCGATCTTTACGAGCCGCATCTCAAGTCCGCCTACATCTGCGGAAACCACATCTGACAACTCCTCCACGAGTGCCACGAGATTGGTCGAAGCCGACGCCATATCTGCCAGATATTCTCGCTGCTGATCTGAGAGCGTCCCCAACTGCGGATCAGTCAACAATTCGCCAAATCCAAGAACTGTTGTGAGAGCCGATCGCATGTCGTGAGACAACAGACGCAAAATCTGACGATTGAGATAGTGAGCTCCGTTCTGTGCTTCGCTGCGCGCGTGCGCTTCGCGTGCCAATTTCTCAGCATTCGTCACGTCAGAGAACGTTGCCAGTGTTCCCCCGTGAGGTAGAGGTGTTACCGCAAAATCAATAACCGCTCCATGCCGCAGCTGAATCTGGCCACTGGACGGCTGACGTTCGTAGGTCAACGAAGTGACGGTTTCTTTGATCATCGACCACGCGTCAATCGGGCCAAAGACTGCCGAAATGCATCGCAAGATCTCATCGATGTGCGGTCTGTGCTCCAATGCTATCTCGGTAAGGCGCCACATTCCTTTGAAACTCGCGTTGACAAGCTCCAAACGCCCGTCGGTCGCAAACACGGCGACGCCCTCACTCAACCCGTTGAGTGTCTCCCGCTGAACGTGGATGAGTGCGTTGTATTTGCTCTCAAGCGCAAGCCGTTCCGAAATATCTTCAAATATGTGCGTCACGCCACCGTCAGGCCGTTGGCTGGAATGGACCTGGAGCGTACGGCCATCTGGCAATTGCCACCTCGTAGAAACTTCTTCACTGGATTGGTAGACGCGCAAGTGGTCCTGCTTCCACCGTCGATAATCGACGACCGCCGGAAGCATTGACAATTCCTTAAGCCGGTCCAAAATCGCCCCGTCATCTGGCCGCTGATCTAGCCAACCCGGGTCAAAATCCCAGAGATCTTGATACGCTCGATTAAAGAACACCAAAAATCTATCTTTATTGAAGATAGCAACCGGTGTTGTAATTCGATCCAGCGTCCGATCAAAAGCCTCGATCTGGCGGTCCAATTCCCCCTGGACCAGATCGACTTCGCCAACATCAACCGCCGCTGCCACCAACAGGTTGTCAGTGCCCACCGCATAGACATCGTAGGGCTTGCGAACTTTGCCCACCGTTAGTTCTAGTCGGTCTTTTAAGAACTGCCCGCTACGCGCTACGCCATCGAGAGCGTCACGTTCCTTTGATTCAACCAGCTCCAATTGTTTGTCATAGACCTCGGCTACTTCATCGGCCTCAACAGCAGCAACGAAGCGGGCATTCACCCACTTGATACGACCGTCGTTGCTCTTTAACCACACAGGAAATGGCAAGACATCAAGCAGCGCGCGACTGGCCCTGATATCGTTTGAGATTTCCCGGTAGCGATCGAGAATCCTGACGAAGTCCCGCTTTGCACCAGCAACATCGCGCAATCGCAGCACGGCACGAGTTCCTGTTGCCCGCCCATCTGCCTCAACTTCCGCACCGCTACGCAGGCGAAGATAGAGCGTAAATGCACGGCCATCCGCAAATAGATGATCCAAACCATCTTTGAGACTATGCGCAGAGGCTTGATCGAGCCAACTTCCAAAGCGCAGAAGTTGCCCCTCCTTTTGCGGCAATCCCTCAATGGTTGTCAGCGTGTGGGTTACGACTTGAAGTCCTTCGACTTGATCCCAAAAAATAAGAACTTGGGGCTCGGTTCGAAAAATTGCTTCCGCTGTTTGCAGATTCAGCTTCAAAGATGAAATTTCTTCACGCGCTGCCCGCACAAGCCGAAAGGATCGTGTTGCCAAGAACGCAGCCAGCGCAATTACACCTAACAGCGAACTCGCAAGAACTGCAAATAGCAGGAGCGCTGACGGCGCGTAGCCGAAGACAGTAGGTGCCTGCCATTCTCCGAGACTGATCAGAAGCACAGCTGCGAATACAAGGCTCCCCACCAGCAGAGCTATAAACTCGCGCCGGGCGTGACGGGCAATTCTTTGCTCGTTCGGAGCCTGCATCAAGACCCTGTCTGGGACACCGCCGGTCAGATCTGGCTCAACGCAGCACAGAACGGTGCCGAGAACGTTCGCGGTCCGGTTAACGAATCATTAGTAAGTATGCTCCTTGCCCCCCCCGAATGCCAATGAGGCTTACAGCGAAAATCGCAACAGTGTGGCCTTTCGAGCGCATTGGCGTTCGATACTTACGATCGGAGGCAGTATGATGCCGACGCGGCGAGTCCGGGCTAGTACCGGTAGTGGTCTGGCTTGTAGGGGCCGTCAGCGCTCACCCCGATATACTGGGCCTGATTCGGCGTCATTTCAGTCAGCTTCACACCGAGTTTCGCCAAGTGCAATCTCGCGACTTTTTCGTCGAGATGCTTCGGCAGGGTATAAACATCGTTTTGATACTGATCGCTCTTTGTGAACAACTCTATTTGCGCCAGGACTTGATTGGTAAAACTGGCAGACATCACAAAGCTGGGATGCCCGGTCGCGTTGCCCAGGTTTAACAGGCGCCCCTCAGACAGCAGAATGATGCGCTTGCTGTCGGGAAATTCAATGAGGTCAACTTGTGGTTTGACGTTCGTCCACTTGAAATTCCGCAATGCAGACACCTGAATTTCATTGTCGAAATGGCCGATATTGCCAACGATGCACATGTTTTTCAGCATGCGCATATGATCAACTGTCACGACATCTTTGTTGCCGGTAGTTGTGATGACGATGTCGGCCTCGGGAGCTGCGTCCTCCAATGTCGTTACCTCGAAACCGTCCATGCTGGCTTGGAGCGCGCAAATCGGATCAATTTCCGTCACTTTCACGCGCGCGCCTGCTCCGCGAAGGCTTGCTGCCGAGCCTTTACCAACGTCACCGTACCCGCAGACAACAGCCACCTTGCCCGCCATCATGACGTCAGTCCCGCGCCTAATACCGTCAACAAGGCTTTCCTTGCAGCCGTACTTGTTGTCAAATTTGGATTTTGTCACCGAATCGTTGACGTTGATGGCAGGAAAGGGGAGCCCGCCGGTCTTGGTCAATTGATAGAGGCGATTAACGCCCGTAGTTGTCTCTTCCGAAACGCCTTTAATGGCCTTCAACTGCTTCTGAAACCAGCCAGGGGTCTTTTGAAGCCTGCGTTTGATTTGCGCAAACAGGAACTCTTCTTCCTCCGAAGAAGGATCAGACAAGACACTTTCCCCAGCTTCGGCGCGCGCGCCCAGAAGGACGTACATGGTCGCGTCTCCGCCATCATCGAGAATCATGTTGGAATGACTGCCATCTGACCACTGGAATATTTTATCTGTGAACTTCCAGTAATCCTCGAGTGACTCTCCTTTCACGGCGAATACGGGGGTTCCACTCACAGCAATCGCTGCCGCAGCGTGATCCTGCGTTGAGAAGATATTACATGAGGCCCAACGAACCTTTGCACCGAGCGCCTGGAGCGTTTCGATAAGCACCGCGGTCTGTATCGTCATGTGCAGCGATCCGGAGATCCGAGCCCCTTTGAGCGGCTGTTTCGGTCCGAACTCTTCGCGACATGCCATTAGCCCCGGCATTTCTGTCTCGGCTATTTCAATTTCCTTGCGCCCGAATTCTGCGAGCTCAATGTCGGCAACGACACAGTCCGGATTGCTCATGGCGCTCTGTCCTTCATGTTATGGCGTACAGTGTGACGGTTAGGCTGCGTCGTGGTATCGCTGCAGCGTGGGATGACCGCAACGTGGCACCGATTGCGGCGTGATATGGATGCGGCGTGGCATAGATGCGGCGTTGCATGGATGCGACTAAAGCGTCAAAACTATGAAGCCATAAGTGCCCCATTCGCGATGCCTCGCGGTGGTCCGGCGACCGCTATACCGACTTCAGCGGCCGATTACAAGCACACATAAAGATATCTTTATGTTTCAGCGCTCGAAAATCCGATTGAGATTGTGGGGCAGTTTGCAATTTCAGCGCCTCGCGCCGCCGATGGCAAAACTCTTGTGCACCTACGGAAGTCAGTGCCTCAGTGCGAGACTATTCAATCGTCTTCAACGCATCCTTCTCCAAAGCCTTCGGCAACAAGGGCTAGAAGTGCAGCTAACGCAGCTTCAGCATCGTGGCCTTCAGCCGCAATCAGGAGCGTCACGCCTGGACCAGCCGCCAGCATAAGCAGTCCCATGATCGACCGCCCGCCGACTGTCTGGTCATCTCGCGTCACTGAAATGTCGGCACTAAATTGCTCTGCACATCGAACAAACTTGGCAGATGCGCGGGCATGCAATCCTTTGCGGTTTCGGACCGTTACCAGCGCTTGATGTCGAGCGGCCATGCGTCAGGAGGCCTTGCTTTCGAGGATCTGACTCGCAACCGTGATATATTTGCGTCCAGCGTCCTTAATCGTATCGACAGCTGCCGTCAGGGTCTGATCAGAGCGAATAGATGCAAACTTCACCAGCAATGGCAGGTTCACTCCCGCAACCACTTCAACGTTGCACTCATCCATAATCGAGATCGCCAAGTTCGACGGGGTTCCGCCAAACATATCTGTTGCGATAACAACGCCATCGCCGCTATCAACGGCCTGAACCGCTGCAACGATATCCTGACGTCGTAATTCGCCGTCGTCGTCGGGCGAGATCGCGACAGTCTCAATCTGGCTTTGTTTCCCGACAACATGTTCAAGTGCTGCGCGAAACTCAAGCGCCAGACCGGCGTGCGTGACAATGACAAGTCCAATCATCGCGGTTATCGCGCCATTCGGCGAGTAAGGTGTTTGAAGGGATGCAGATACGCGACGGCAAATCAAATCACGCCATATGTGGTAGCCTACCGGGCGTAGATGTCAATTAATCATGCCTTTTGCCAGTTGTCTCTCCTGTAGATTCGCCCGCTTGTGCGTCAGATTCGACATAGACTTTGCCACGCACTTTGTCACAGGCTTCGTCGTAGCTTCCGCCCGGGCGCATCTCGGCTTCATTCAAGGCAATGGCGACTTTGATCGGTGCGCTCGCGTCGAACGGATTGAGATGTAATCCGCGAATTGGGCGACCCAAAATGTTCTCATCCAGCTCGCCAGGCCCTGGCATGCGGACAACCGGTGCCTGTGTTAGGCGCACAACAAGCCGCAGAACTGCTGCGGTCGAGCACTCCAGTTTCACGATACCCAAGCCGCGAACTTCGATAAGCCCAGCAAATTCTTGTGGTGGCGAAAGTCGTATTTGATCGCCTGCGGTCCGCAGGATTGTTCTGTCATCACTCACGAGTGCAAATCTGCGGGCTAGAAGGGGACCGGTCGGCAGCGCCAAACAACGCAGCGCAAGATCCGACTTTCCAGAGCCACTTGGCCCGAGGAAGAGGACACCTGATTGCTGGCGCGCGATGGCTGTAGCGTGCCAATTCTCAACATCTAATTCAAAGCTTGCGACCATGTCGGCGTGCCCGGCGAGACGACTTCTGCCCGCCCTCCATTGCAGGGAGCCGTAATACGAACCGTGCCCCCAACACCGACGCTTGGGAATCGTCGGAGACAATATTTTCAGCCCAAATATCACCCCGGTGGGCCTGCACGATCTCTTTCGAGATCGCCAGCCCCAGGCCAGAATTGTTACCGCGACTGCTCAACTCCGTCGGACGGTAGGTATAGAAACGCTCGAATATTGTCTCGAGTTTATCTGATTGAATGCCCGGCCCTTGGTCTGCAACTGCTACCAGAATGTAGGCGTCTTCGCGCCGAACGATAACGTTGACGCATCCACCGTCAGGTGAAAAGGACAATGCATTGTCGACCAGGTTTGTCACGACCTGAGCCAATCGTCCATCGTGGCCCGCAACCGTGAACGCACCAACTGCTGCGTCCGCGCCATCTATATCCAATGCCAGGCGCTTGCTGTCGTCTGCCAGCAATGCTCTGAAGCTTTCAGCAACACCGCTCACGATTTCGGCCAAATCCACAGGTAGCGGAGTATGTAGCGCCAGCTCTGCATCCATGCGCGACGCATTTGAGATGTCTGTGATCAATTTGTTGAGCCGCTTCAGCTCTTCTTGGATTTGAACAACAAGGCCATCCCGCTGTGCGTCTGTCTTGGCATAGGTGAGTGATTCTGCAGTTGAACGCGCCGCAGTCAAAGGGTTCTTGAGCTCGTGCGCCACATCAGCTGCAAATTTCTCACTCGCTTCGATGCGCCGGTAAAGAGCGTCCGTCATCGTTCGGAATGATCTCGCGAGCTGACCGACTTCGTCGTCGCGGCCCTCGAGTTCTGGTAGATGTTTTGAAGATCGAATGTTTTGCGTCACATCCTCGGCTGCCAATGACAGATCCCGCATGGGACCGGCCACGGTTCGAGCCAGGAGATAAGAGGCCAAAACTGCGGCGCAAAGTGCCACAAGAGCGAGTGCAAAGATTCCCAGCCGCTCCTCAGCGAGTGCGTCGTCGACCTCACCGGGACGCGTCGACAAAAGCAGGACACCTTGAACAGAACCAGCCCGCTCGATCGGTGTTGCAACGGACACAATCTGCTTTCCGCTCCCAGTGAGCAATAACAAAGCCTCAGACTTCCCCCTCAGCGCTTTGCGCACTTCCGGATATAGCTGACCATTGGCGTCGCCCAACTCTTTGTAGACGCGCAAGTCAGAGCTCAAGAACCACTGTTGTAGTCGGGTCCAGAAGTTTTTCGTTGTGGGGCGATTCTGCCTGGCTTGCTCATCCCCTGCGGAGTTCAAACCCGGCGGAGGTAAGAGGCGTTTGGAGTGGGCCACGAGATTCCCCCTCCTGTCGTACACCCGCGCCTCATTCTGTGTGCCCGCGAGAAGTCGCCTTAAGATCGGTGTAACTTGCTCCGGCCCCAACGAGAACACGATGTCTGCAAATGGATCGTCGCCCAGCGACAGCCGCTCTCCTCCGGCACCATCGAAAGTATCCGACGTACTCAACGTTGATGCAATTGCTCCCGCGACGATTTGGCTTTGCGATTGCAAACTTTGCCTCTTCGCGTCGATCAGCCAAACATTGAATTGACTGAGGTAGAGTACACCAAAGAAGAGGACAATGAGACCTAGCAGGTTTGAAACGATGATACGACGTAGAAGCGTGCTGGAGATGTATCGCCACAGGACGGTCCCGCCCAGCCACGCAGACAGAGACTCGAACGTTGATTGGATAAAGGCCTGAAGGCGTAAGATAAGATGGTCACGCCCCGCAAGCATCCGACCTAAGTTTGCGGCCAAGCCACCCGCCAGCCGTGTTCTGTCGATTGGGCGCGCGGCCCGCTCGGGGTTCGTATGTTCCGTCTCTGCGACGATGGTGAACTCCACGTCTGCTCGGCTAGAGCTGAATATCGCTCAATTTAACGCCAAAAAAGGTTGGGCCAGCAAACGGCCGCCACTCAAAATAATTGCGCTTCGCAATCGCGGACGCGACGGACTAGCTGTACGTGCCACAACGCTAAGCTTCCTTGAAGCGATATCCGACTCCATAGAGCGTCTCAATGACGTCGAAATTGTCATCCACGTGCTTAAACTTCTTCCGCAAACGCTTTATATGGCTATCTATGGTACGGTCATCGACATATACTTGATCATCGTACGCCGCATCCATCAACGCATCACGGGTTTTGACCACGCCCGGTCGGGCCGCCAGTGCCTGCAGAATCAAAAACTCTGTGACGGTCAACGTTACCGATTTACTATCCCAATGGCAGGTATGGCGCTCTGGATCCAACCGCAATTTCCCGCGTTCCAGAACACGTGCCGCTTCTTCTGTGCCGCTCTGACCTTCACGAGCCTGAGCCCGACGCAATACTGCTTTCACGCGCTCGACCACCAAACGCTGCGAGAAGGGTTTGGCGATGTAGTCGTCTGCTCCCATTTTCAAACCGAACAACTCGTCGATTTCTTCGTCCTTTGAGGTCAAGAAGATGACCGGCATATCGGATTGTTGACGGATCCGGCGCAAAAGTTCCATTCCGTCCATTCGCGGCATCTTGATGTCGAATATTCCGAGATCGACGGGATCTTCGTTCAAGGCCTCGAGCGCCTGCGCGCCATCGCTATACGTGCGGACGCGATAGCCTTCTGCTTCGAGCGCCATGCTCAGCGACGTCAGGATATTGCGTTCATCATCCACCAAGGCGACCGTGCATTTCTCTTTCATCATCATCCCGTCCTTAGACCCGCCGCATTCGAACTGCAGCTATGCCGACATCATGCGCGAAATATGGCGAACGTCATATGATCCCAATCGTCCTGAACTGACGGTGAACAAGTATTCTCGAACCGCTAATATCCGCTTGCCGAAGATTTGCCACCTGCCACTTTCCGCTGTATCGGTCGGACGGCGTTCGTCACCGTATTCAGCGATACGGCCTGCCCTTGTACCGTCCTCTGCTCCACAATCGAGCGCAAAAAGGCTCTGTCCACCAGTTGTCCTCAGCGATATCCACTACAACCATCGCGACAACCGGTCCCTTGCTTCAGTTGGCGGTTGTCTCGTCCAGGCGGATGTGGCCAACTTCGCCTGTTATAACGAATCCCCAGGAGCGGTAAGGCGACGCAAACAGAGATGAGAGGGCGGTATGGCGAGGTGTATTGACGCTTGCAGCTCATTATGAAGGCCAACTGCCATGCCGACATCTATAGACAGCACCGACAACAAATACAGCAATTACAGCAATTTGAGATGACCGCAATTAACAAAGCGCCCAAGCAGAACAACAGATCTCACAGGCGCTTGCCGACCCAGACCACGCGGACGCCCTTGCATCGAATTCGATCGCTAGCGGTCGTTGGTCCCCCCAGCACGCCGAATCGGTGCCGTAGTTCCAACGCCAGCCTGAGATCGCGAAAACATGACTAGCGAACCCATACCACTCGATCAATTCTCACGGATTCATCAAAACAACTCGGCCGCTGAGCTCATCGAGTTCGCTGTGTCTCGGAAAGAGGCGAAACTTTCGAGTACTGGCGCCCTGGTCGTTGAAACGGGCGAACACACCGGTCGCTCGGCGCAAGATAAATTTATCGTTCGAGATGCGACAACCGATCATACCGTCTGGTGGTCCAACAATCGCGAAATGTCAGAGATACACTTCGAGAATCTGCTGGAAGATTTCGGGGTACACGCACGCACAACCGACGTGTTTGTGCAGGATCTTTTCGCCGGAGCCGACCCCAGCTATCGCCTGAAAGCGCGGATTGTCTGCGAGAAGGCGTGGCATGCACTCTTCATTCAGCACTTGCTGCGTCGACCAGACTGGTCGGAGCAAGCCGACTTCTCACCTGATCTCACTGTTGTCAACTTCCCTCGATTTCGAGCTGATCCATCTCGACATGGGTGCAGATCCGAAACCATCATCGCTTGCAACATTTCCAAGAAAGTGGTGCTCATCGGCGGATCACTTTATGCCGGAGAGACGAAAAAATCCGTCTTCTCCTTCCTGAATTATATCTTGCCGGAAATAGATGTTATGCCGATGCATTGTTCGGCAAACATTGGACGGCATGATGACAGCGCGATCTTTTTTGGTTTGTCGGGAACTGGCAAAACCACCCTTTCGGCAAGTGCCGATCGAACACTTCTTGGCGACGATGAACACGGATGGTCGCCCCATGGCATCTTCAATTTTGAGGGTGGATGCTACGCCAAGACTATTCGACTGTCGCGGGAGGCAGAGCCTGAAATTTGGGCGGCCTCGAACCGTTTCGGAGCCGTCTTGGAGAACGTTATTGTCGATCCGAGAACGCGGGAGCCGGACTTCAACAACGGTCAATTGACGGAAAATACGCGATCGGCTTACCCACTTAGCTACATCTCAAATGCGAATAAATCTGGCGTTTCCGGTCATCCAAAGAACATTGTGATGCTTTGTGCTGACGCGTTTGGCGTCCTGCCGCCAATTTCACGCCTCTCACCAAGTCAGGCAATGTATCACTTCCTATCTGGCTATACCGCAAAGGTAGCGGGCACCGAGAAGGGCATTGGCAACGAGCCATCTGCCACTTTCTCTACGTGTTTTGGCGCGCCCTTCATGCCTCGCCATCCAAGCATATACGGAAATATGCTCCGCAAACTTATCTCTGAGCATGATGTGGCGTGCTGGCTCGTCAATACGGGATGGACAGGCGGAAAGTACGGCGTTGGCCATCGGATGCCGATTTCCCTAACACGTGCGCTACTGCAGGCGGCCCTGTCGGGCCAACTCAGCGCACAGCCAATGCGCAGGGACCCTCATTTTGGCTTTGAGGTCCCTCTCGGTTTACCCGGTTTTGACGGATCCATACTCAATCCGCGAATGACTTGGAGCAATCCAGTTGACTACGATACGCAAGCCAAGGCACTCGTTGATATGTTCAAAGCCAATTTTGAGGAGTTTGAACCTCATGTCGACGCAGACGTGCGGGCTGCCGCTCCAATGCAGCAGGTCGCCGCAGAGTAATGTCGCAACGCCGTCCAGTTTTCCCAATCAACACGTTTTTTAGGACCTCCTATTCAACGAAGTCATCAATGGAGAGCAGAGAACTAAAGGGAACTCCGGCCGATTGAAATGCTGCAGTAGCCCCTTCACGTCTGTCGACGACCGTAACAACGCGCAGAATCTCACCACCAGCGGCACGAACCGTTTCAACGGCGTTTAATGCTGAGCCTCCTGTCGTTGTTACGTCTTCGACGATAACTGTAGCGCGACCTGCGATGCTCTCGTTGTCAGACAATCCCTCAATCAAAGCTTGTGTGCCATGGTCCTTTGCGCGCTTTCGCACAATAAACGCTGGCAAGGAGACGCCGCGAGAGTGGGACACGACTGCAACGGCGGTAGCGATGGGAACAGCACCCATTTCCAGGCCACCGATAAATTCGGCGCGATCATCACGGATGGCGTCACAGATCAATCCGCCTATCAAGAAGGCACCTTCGGGATTGAGCATCGTCGGCTTCATATTGAAATAGAATGTCGATCTACGACCTGATGCGAGCTTCGTCTCCACCCCAGCGCGAAAAGACCGTTGTCTAACAATCTCTATCAAGCGTCCCCGGTCATCTTCGCGTTCAGTTTCCCGATCCTTCATGGGTCCACTGCGTCCTCGTTCGATGTTTTCACTGCTTCTGGATCACCGACGATACAACGCCGGAGTTCGTGTGCAACGGTCAGGATGTGTATATCTCTTGTGCGAATTGTTCGCACCGCACCGCACCGAACCGAAGGCACGCCGCAAGCACGACCCGCGTCTCAAATTCGCGATGCGCTTACTGCATTCGCTCCACCGCCCAGAAGCGTCTC
>JBPCWA010000632.1:0-5970 GCA_051009975.1 Hyphomicrobiaceae bacterium | reverse complement strand
GGTTTGACGCTGCTGCCCGTGCATTATCAGTTTGGCGGTTGCGACGGGCGGGAACTCGGACCAGGACAGATCCGCTTCGGCAATGATGTTGAGCGGTACACGACGTTGTTTGAGAGCGCCCGCAAATCAATCAGACATTTGCCACTTGATAGTCAGATGGGTATCGCGCCACACAGCTTGCGTGCGGTCTCACGGGATAGTTTGCTGGAACTGGCGGCGCTCGGGCGCGACCAGCCCTTCCACATGCATCTGGCCGAGCAAATTGCGGAAGTCGAGGAAGTGCAGGCCGCATGGGGGAAGCGACCGGTCGAATGGCTGCTAGACAGCATTGACGTCAAGGAGAATTGGTGCCTCATCCACTGCACGCAGATGCTGCCGCACGAAACCATCGGGCTTGCCAAAACGAAGGCGATTGCGGGTCTCTGCCCCATTACAGAATCCAGCCTCGGCGATGGCATCTTTGATGGTGTGCGGTGGTTGGAGAACGGCGGCCGGCTTGCAATCGGATCCGATTCGAACATTCGAATCTCGTTGGCCGAAGAACTCCGCACGCTCGACTACTCACAACGCCTTCGTGACCATTCGAGAGCAGCATTGGCGACGCCCGACAAATCAACGGGCCGTAGATTGTTCGACGAAATACTCCATGGCGGCGCTCAGGCGGCCGGTCGCAACTGCGGTCGCATCGCGCCTGGCACTCTGGCGGACCTGATGGTGTTGGATAAGACGGCCGTTGATCTTGACGGACGCCGTGGCGATACGATCCTTGATAGTCTTGTCTTTGCAGGAAGCGATCAAATGATCACTGACGTCTGGTCGGCCGGTCGGCATGTCGTTAAGGAGGGGCGGCACATAGATCATGCTGCCATTGTTGAGCGCTATAGCAGTGCCCTTCGAGATCTGGGAGACGAGATTTGACCGCTTCGGAGATCACGAACTGGCACGACCTTCAATTGGAAATTCTCAACCGTATCCAATCGCGCCAATGGAAACCCGGCGAACTGATCCCCAACGAAGTCGATCTCGCAAGCGAGTTCGGATGCGCGCGGGCAACGGTCAATCGGGCCTTGCGCGCCGTGGCTGATGCAGGACTTCTGGAGCGCCGCCGCAAAGCTGGAACGCGTGTCGCCATACATCCAGTACGCAAAGCAACGCTCAACATTCCAATCATCCGACACGAAGTGGAAGCGCGAAATCAATCCTACACATATGCGCTGATTGGCTTAGATACGAAAAAGCCTGCGGCCGGAGTGCGAGCCCGAATGGGTCTCGATAAAACCGCTGCAGCGCTACACGTTCGTGGGCTGCATCTCGCAGATGGCATGCCGTATGTCTATGAAGATCGGTGGGTCAATCTCGCGGCGGTGCCGGCAATAAAAACCGCGAACCTTGAGGCCCAAAGCGCAAACGAGTGGCTGGTTGCGAACGCCCCGTTCACCGAGGGTGACATCGCTTTTTCCGCTGCCAAAGCTGATGCCGTGGTCGCTGAGGTCATGAGTGTCGATCTAAACGAAGCGCTCTTTGTCATCGAACGAAGCACATGGAATAACGGCACGTCGATCACGTCAGTCAGGCTCACCTTTGCGGCCGGGTACCGGATGCACACGACTTTGTAGAGCCCGGCAGATGAAATCGATCACAAAACCTCAAAGGCAAATACCTGTGCCAACAAGGTATCAGTGCTCTGTGGCGTGGAATCGTATCGTCCGGATGCGCCAGCCTTGCGCCACTTTCCGGCATCTTCAAGCTCCCGCGCCTTGGTCTCAAAAACGTCGCCCAGATATGTGCGCGCGATCGAAAACACAATATGGCCTTCGGGGCGCGTTATACGAACCAACTCGTCAAGACCGTCGAGCGGTGCGTGACCTTGGGTGAAGACGCCCGCCGCCACTGCACCGGCAAAAGCATTGTCATCATAGTCGAGCCGCTCGCCAAGCAGGCCATAGCGCAGGTCCTGATAGATGCCTTTGCCGACAGCGATGGAGAGCATCCCTTTGGACGCATCAAAACCGGTTACATTTGGATATCCCAATGGGATGAGAAGCTGCCCCAAAAGGCCGGTACCGGCACCGGCATCGAGTATTGGTTCACTGCCTGGAGGCTGGTGTCGTGCAAACATGGAAGCGACCATAACCGGATGTGTGTAACCGGCGCTTCCCATGTGTTTTTCGTAATCTTCCGACCAGCCGTCATAAATTTCGGCAGTCTGTTCCGGCGTATCGGAAGTGTATACCTTGTGAAGTTCTCGGGTTTCTTCGTGTTGCTTGGAATCTATCATGGACGCCTTTTAACAGTGATTGTTACCGAAGTGCAAATCGACCCCAGCCCTTGAGACAAGGTCGAGCGCGCAATAACCGGTCAACTGTAGAGCCGTCCCATTTGATTGCTATCTGAAGGAGCCATTTTGCTCATTTTCGTCTTCTTGACCTCTATCCACTGACCGACGAGCAAACGAAGGAGGCGTTTGCAGATTGGCGTAAAGCGAACGACCTTTAGGCAAAGGCTGCTCAGCTTGGAATGTCCGTTGATTGATCAAAGTGATGGTTGCCCACTCTGATGCTGCTGCACATGCTCACAGCCGTTCTCCGGTCATTCGCTACCATTGCTGAACGTCTGGTTTCAGGCCCTTGCGGTCAAGCTTCTCTGACCACTTCCGAACCTCCGGGTGCGGTCGCGCCCACCCGTCCTATGTCTCCTACGATGCCGTAGAGCTTCGTCAAAGCGCAGCAACAGTGTGGGTCTTGATGTGGGGATAATCTTTCAAGAAACCAATGAACTGATTGAAATTTATATATTTACCTCAACAAATTGGCGCACCGGGGAAGAAAGGTTGCCCCAACCTGCGCGAGATGCCTGGATGTCACGAGGAACAGCACTGAAAATAATCGGCCAAGAAATTGACTTCTGCTATGGAATATCGTTGGAACGCGGTGTGGTGTGCCGGCGCATCAATAATCATTCCGGCGAATGAGCACGCGCCGATCTGCCTCTCGCGCTGGGCAAAGGCTTTCCATCTCAACTTGTGAAGCGTCTTCCTGGCAAGGGTCACTTGCAGATAACACATATGTCCAGAGAATCGGAAACTCCGGACGGACGCCGCATCAAAAGCAGCTCAGGCTCATCTGCAGAGCCACTAGATCCCAGATACCCTTGCGATCTTGCAACGGCATAAGCAGCTGCCGGCATTAGGGCGCGTGTCCCCTCCACCTTATTGTGTTTTTCAAGCTTTGCCGCAAGGTTCACGGCCTCACCGATAACAGTATATTCCAATCGGTCTGCATTTCCGATCGTGGCGAATACAATAGTACCAGCGGTCAGTGCGCCATTTACATCGAGACTCATTGGCGCGCTAGCCTGTTTGAGGTCTTTTTGCCAAGCCGAGGCCTCAATCATTACTGCTTCCATAGCTCGCAGGCCATCGGCAACGGCTTTGTTTGACGGCTCAACAGCTCCGAAAGTCGCCATCATGCCGTCGCCAAGAAATTTGTCGACTACGCCGCCATGGCCTTCGATGATCGGAATGAGCCGCGCATGCAGCGACGTAAGTATGTTCACGATTTCGCGTGGTGGCACTTCCTTCGATAGCGCTGTGAAACCACGTATGTCCAACATCATGATGGCTGCCTGCCGCTCGACAGCCTGACCTGCTTCGACAACCTGCTCCGAATTGGCGATGGCCTTGGCGACGTCATCTGCCATGAAGCGACGGATATCGCGTCCGGTAGCCTGCTCGTGCACTGCGGTAATCATAACGTCCCGTCCTCGCTTTACCGCGAGCGCCAACACCCCAGCAACCAGGATCATCGTGAAGATCTTGTCGAACTCGGCGCCGAGAAGCACCTTGTTGCCACCCAGGTATGAGACAAAGCTGCGAGTGATTATACTTGGTTCATTCTGCGCGAGTACAAGAAGTAGCATTCCCGCCCAGCCCGCGGCCGCAGCCACTCCAACCGTCAACACAAGACGGTAATCGAAGCAGAGAGCTCGCAGCGCGATGAAAACGAACACATACGTGAAAGTTGGAACTTTCAGCGAGAATGCTGCAGGCTGCTGGTATTGCTCGTGAAACGACCAGATCAACCAAAGAAGCAATCCTATGTCGACGAAAATAGACAACACCAGGAGAGGTCTCGGCAACGTGCCGCGATAGGCAAGATAGAGGCGCCCGACCGTGAACACTAGGTAGCACAAAAGAGTAAGCGGCACTGGTTCCGTCAACATGGACATTGGGGCGTCCACTGGTCGAGGCGCAATCAAATAGAGTATTGCCCATATTCCCACAACTATCAGCTGGACCCACCCAATCAGCTTCTCGCTCTCAAGGTCTTGAGCTGTGATTAATGGCTGCAAGCGTGTGGGCAGCGAGTGGGATCGCGTTACTCGCGCATGACCAGTCAAACTATTTTTGGTAACATCCAAAACCATGTTGCGCCTCATGTGGTCCAATCGGGAGCCGTGGCCTCTTGCAAAATAGCTTACCCACGCCAGCGTTGCTCTGGCCTCGCTGGCTAGCCTCCACGCCTGTTCGCATATCGTGAGCCGCAGATCGATGAAAGGCGAAGGTATCGCCTAGCTTGCAGCGCGGCCAGCTCAGCTCTCGGTGTGCTACTTTGACCCGAGCAGCTTTGCTTCGGTTCATAGTCTTATCCCCGTCCGCCAGCTGATCGGTCATAAAGAGTTTGGAAAGTCGGCCGCGCGCCGTCAGGTTAGTCCAAAGAACTAAACAAATTATGGTACTCGCACCCGGGCGCCGTGCGATAACAATAGTTGTGACATCCTTCAGGCTAAGACCGAGCTAACCTATTCGCGCGTCCGCGCTACCTTGCGTCACGTGTTTTTTGCGGGATTCGGCGCTGCACAGCTGGGCACGGTCGGATTTTCGTAGGCAACCGAATTCCGGTTTAGTTGTTGATGTTCATTGTGATTTCAGTTGATTGACTCGCTGCACCCTCGAAAAAAAGTCGACGCTCCGCACCTCAGGCGCAACCAACTTTACAGATTGCAGGACATTTCCGCCAACCATGTGGCAATCGTTCCTCGATCAGGAGGAGTCAGCGATCAAGCGTGTAACGCCTACACAATAGGACGACGAACTGACAGGCCGCTGTAAATGGCTAGTGGTCCACCAAGCGGAATCTTGAGCGTCATGGCATAGAGTTGTCGATTACATAGAGCTATCGGTTGCATAGATATCTCATTTCGTGCCGAATCTTGCCTGAGGAAACAATGCGTCCGGAGAACTCTATATTGAGGAGGAGGCGGCTCGCCTGTGCCGATCCATTATATCGGTTGCGCATCCGGACTTAGGAAGGGGAGCCTGTCGTGGGTGCCAATAGAAATTCTTCGATAAACAAGCGTCCTCCGTTATCACTAACGCACTTTGGTGCAGCAGGGTGGTCCATCACCGACGGCAAAACAACGGTTCTGCTCGATCCTTATCTGTCAAGGATCCGCTTTAAAGGACGAAAGTACGGACCGCATGATGCAACCGAAGTGCCGGACGATGCACGCCCGGTCGTCAACATGGACGAGGCTCCATCCATCGACACCGCCACCGTCAATTTGCGGGCTCCGCATGCCAACTACATTCTACTATCGCATGCGCACTTCAATCACTGCATGGACGTGCCTCACATCGCCCAGAAGACAGGAGCCGTCGTCATAGGGACTGAGAGCACAGCAAATGCAGCGCAAAACGGTGGGGTGGCAGAGGAGCAGACAATCGTCGTCAGGGGCGGTGAAGATCTTGAATTTCCAGAGCTGTCCCTAAAAGTCATTCCCAGTCTGCATTCACCGCTGTCCTGCAAACTGTATCGCGACTTCGGCACAATCCCGATACAGACTGAGCCACTAACGCTAGACGAATATGTCGAAGGTGGGACGCTGGCCTACCTACTCCGGTTTGCTGGTCGGGAGATCCTGCTCTTTGGATCGATGAATTACATTGAGCGGGAGATGGAAGGTCTCAGG
>JBPCWA010000631.1:0-16600 GCA_051009975.1 Hyphomicrobiaceae bacterium | reverse complement strand
GTGCAGAATCTCAAGGTCTGTAGCGCAGATCGCGACAGCGTCGATGCGTACCAGTACCTCCGCGCGACCGGGAACGGGAACACGTTTAGTCGAGAGTTTGAGTTCGTCTGGCTCTCCAAGCACCCAGGCCTTCATTGTATCTGGCACCGGGTAATCGGGTGATGTCTTTATCGCTGCCTTCTGTACGTCTTCAGCCATTGTCACTGCTCTCGCTATCGGGTCGATTTCGCAATTTGGCCATCGCGCTCACTAACATGCATCGAACCCCAAATGAGTCAATTATTATCGATAATCGATTTGACAAGTCGGTGGCCTGGGGTGATGATCAACAATTGTAACTGTCGGAGATTGAAGGTTACCCAGACAGCAGTTACCCAGACAGCAGCGCACAAAAAACGGTTCAGTTGATGCAGGCTAGCGATGGTCTCTGCGATGATCTCGGTACAAAAGGCCGTCCAGGTTGTGTTGGCGAGCTGAGTTCTCAGGTTCAGAGCGACAAGCCGAAGGTTCAAACCCCAGCCCCCATTGGTTTAGGCTCCAAAGACCATAGTGATGGATACAACCCTATCCCGAGCTTCTCTGTCTGAGCAAATCAAACAGCGTCTGCTCGATCGAATACTCGATGGAACGTTGCGACCAGGCGATAGAATCGTCGAACTCAGAATCGCGATGGAAATGGCAACAAGTCAAGCGCCTGTACGCGAAGCACTACGCGAGTTGGAGGGCGTAGGTGTCGTGGAAACATTGCGCAATCGAGGGGCGCGCGTTCGTGTCATAACGAACCACGAATTGCGAGAAATCTACGATGTTCGCGCCCAGCTAGAAGGATACGCGACGGAAGTTGCTGCCAGTCGACGGGCATCGCTGAAAACGAGATTGATGACTTTGGTGCGCAACATGCGTCAGGCTGCTCGTGACGCAGACCCCATTGCGTTTGCTAATAATAATTCGGCTTTTCATCGCGCGATCGTCGAAGGTGCGGGAAACGCATACCTATTGCAATTGTGGGGAATTCTTGATGTTAAGGTGCGCACAATGGTGAATGTATCGCGACAGCGTCGCGATCTGGCTTCCATCGCTGAATCCCACCTGGCTATCGTGCAAGCCATTGCCGCTGGAGACTCTTATGGTGCGCGCGAGGCTGCCGAAGCACACGTGCTGGAAAACAAACCAGAGGAAATTTCCTAGCTCACCTTTAGTAGTGCGTCCGAAACACGGGAGAAATATCATGCCAGCCTATTGGGTCGCTCGTTCCAAGATCAAGGACGCTGTTGCTTACAAGCGATACACCGATCGCGTGCCAGACATCATCAAACGTTTCGGTGGGAAAGTTTTAGCACGTGGCGGTGAATTTAGGATCCTGGAAGGTTCAGACAAATACCACCGTTTCGTTGTTATCGAGTTTCCTTCGCTTAACGATGCTGAAGCGTGTTGGGCCTCGGAGGACTATCAATCGGCATCGGCGCATCGGAAGGACGGTGGCGGCGAAGTCGAGTTGATCTTAGTCGATGGCGGTGATGCTACGACCTGACAATCCCAGCCAACGAGCTGAAGTTCTTTCCGAGTCTTATTCAATAGGGTGTTGCGAAGATGAAAACTATTGCGGTTACAATTCATGAACAAGGTGCGCCCGATGTCATGTCGCTTGGCGAGGTTGACGTTGCAGAGCCGCGGGCAGGAGAAGTCTTGATAGAGCAGACGGCCGTCGGATTGAACTATATGGATATCTATCAGCGGTCCGGCCACTACCCAATGAAGTTGCCCTCGGGCCTCGGGTTAGAGGCGGCAGGACGGGTAGTGCGCGTTGGCACAGATGTTCAGAACTTCGCGATTGGCGACCGCGTTGTCTACGGACCGGTATTGGGCGCCTATGCCAAACATCGTGTTGTGCCAGCCGCCCGTTTGATTTCCATTCCTGACGGTGTCTCCGACGAAGTCGCTGCTGCCGTCCTCATGAAGGGGATGACCGTCGAGTACCTGATGTGTCGGGCCTATCCGGTCAAGGCCGGAGAGAATGTCTTGTTTTATGCGGCTTCCGGCGGTGTCGGTCATTTGGCGGGGCAATGGGGGCAGGACATTGGTGCACGGATGATAGGAGTAACGTCGGGTGAAAAAAACTGTGCTTGGGCGCTAGAACATGGATACGCCGAAGTCATTGATCGCTCCAAAGACGACATTGCTGCCCGGGCCCGAGAATTGACCGGCGGCAAGGGGGTCGATGTTGTATTTGACTCCGTTGGTAAAGCGACGTTCGAAGCCTCAATCGATGCTCTCGCACCGCGCGGGTATTTTATGTCTTTTGGTGCCACGACTGGCGAAGCACCGCCGGTCCCTCCAAGTTTACTCCAGCACAAAGGGTCGCTTTATTTTTGTCGACCGACTCTCGCGAACTATGTGGATACCCGTGAGGGATTGACACTGTCCGCCGGTCGGGTTTTCGATCAGGTGTTGTCTGGAGCTATCAGGGTTGAAATTGGGCAGCGGGCGCCCCTATCGGACGTTGCCAAAGTTCATGGAGATCTAGAGGCAGGTAAGACCACAGGTGCCACAGTGTTCACGCTGTAGTTCGTGTTTCCGCCGTGGTTGCGTTTTTGACATTGAATGGACCGGTATACCACCGACGATGCAGGAGCCGTCATCGATGCGTGTTTTCATGGCATGTTTGGGCACAGAGACAAATACGTTCTCTTCAATGCCGACGGGGATGGCGACATTTGCCGAAACCATGCTGTTTTATGGAGATGCAACTCGGCATCCGGCTGGAAGCTTTAATGTGCCGCTTCACGTCTGGCGAAAGCGTGCCGAAGCAGCCCAATGTAATGTGATCGAGGGCTTGTCTGCATTCGCGCAACCAGGCGGGCTTACAGCAAGATCAGTCTATGAGAAGTTGCGCGACGAGATGCTTGCCAATTTAGCAGATGCCGGCGAAGTCGATATCGTTCTTCTTAGCCTCCACGGAGCAATGGTCGCCGATGGTTATGACGATTGTGAAGGCGATATGTTGGAACGCGTTCGCCAGCTTGTTGGTCCCAATGTCACGGTCGGGGCCGAGCTCGATCTGCACTGTTCGCTAACGAGTGTGATGGTCGAGAATGCCGACGTTCTGGTCATTTACAAGGAATACCCACACATTGATATTGCCGCTCGCGCGGACGAGTTGTTCGATCTCTGTATCAGGACCAGCCGACGGGAAATCAAACCAGTCATGGCTGTCCACGACTGCCGGATGATAGACATGTGGCGAACAACGAGCGAACCCATGGCCTCATTTGTCCAAGATATGACAGCCGCAGAAGGGCGCGACGGTGTTCTCTCTGTCTCTTTTGCGCACGGGTTTCCTTGGGGGGATGTGCCAGACGCCAGCGCAAAGATGCTCGTTGTTGGGGACGGCGATAAGACAGTAGCTGCCACGGTGGCAAGCCAGTTCGCCGATCGAATTTGGGCACTGCGCGGTCAGACCTCCCCCGTCTTTTTGTCGGTCGACGAAGCTATGGATGCTATTGAGACCAACACTGCAGGTTTGCTCGTTTTGGCCGACGTGGCGGACAACGCCGGTGGCGGCGCGCCGTCCGATTCGACTTTCCTCCTTCAGGCCCTGTTGAATAGAGGGCTTGATAATGTGGTGAGCGGTTACTATTGGGATCCGATCGCCGTTCGTTTTTGCGAGGAAGCTGGCGAAGGCGCCAGATTGATATTGCGCATCGGAGGCAAATGCGGCAGCTCGTCCGGGAACCCTGTCGACATCCAAGTCCAGGTGCGGCGTATTCTGCCAAACGCAGTACAAACATTCGGAGATGGTCGGCAACCCATGGGGACGGCTGTCTGGTTGACCGGCGATGGCGATCTTAATCTCGTACTGTCTTCAACGCGCACGCAGGTATTTCATCCAGACGGATTTGCTCAACTCGGAATCGAGCTCAAGCGCTACAGGGCCGTGATCGTGAAGTCGATTCAGCACTTTTACGCCGGCTTTGCCCCAATCGTAGACCGGATTGCGTATGTGGCAGCGGATGGCGCAATTCCTCCAGATTTCGCTTCGATACCGTATCGCAAATTTACGGCACCTTACTGGCCCAAAACGGACGATCCGTTCTAGGTAAGGTTGATCGGGCCAATATTATTGTCACGAGTAGGGAGGCCGCACTATGCCAGTTATCGATCAAATAGCCGAGTTTGCAGATCAGCTTTCCGCAATTCGGCGAGATTTTCATGAACATCCTGAACTTGGCATGGAGGAAGTTCGGACGTCTGGAATTGTCGCCAAGTTGTTGAAGGAGTGGGGGATCGAAACGCACACTGGCATCGGCAAGACGGGAGTCGTCGGAGTGTTGAAAGGCAGAGGCTCCGGTCGCTCGATCGGCCTGCGTGCCGACATGGACGCACTTCCTATTGAAGAAAAGACCAATCTTCCATTTTCATCGAAGACGGCCGGTGTCATGCACGCTTGCGGTCATGATGCGCACACGACGATGTTGCTCGGAGCGGCGCGCTATCTTGCTGAAACGAAAAATTTTGATGGTACCGCGGTATTTATTTTCCAGCCGGCGGAGGAAGGTCTGGGTGGCGCCCGCGCAATGCTTGCTGACGATCTCTTTGCCCGCTTTCCTTGTGATGAAATCTACGGCATGCACAACAACCCAATTGGTGTTCCGAACGCCGTTGGCGTAAAGCCTGGTCGAGCAATGGCGGGTGCCGATTTCTTTGATTTTTTCATTGAAGGCAAAGGTTCACATGCAGCGATGCCGGATCAATCCAAGGACCCTGTCGTAGTCGCGGCAGCACTCGTCAACCAGCTTCAGACTATAGTCAGCCGAAACTTAAAACCTATCGCGCCGTGCGTCCTATCTGTCACGCAGGTTCATGCCGGCACAGCCTATAATGTCATACCCTCGCAGGCAACCGTTTCGGGAACCATGCGGTATTTCGATCTCGACGTTGCAACGATGGCCCGTCAGCGTATGTCTGACTTGGCGGCCGGGTTGGCGAAAGCTTACGGGGTCGAAATTGAATTGAAAGTCGATGAAAAGTTTGACGTTCTTGTGAACGATGAAAAGCTCAGCCATGTCATGCTGGAGATTGCGACGGATGTCGTCGGTCCGCAAAACGTGTCGGTGACACCAGATGTCAGAACGGGATCGGAGGACTTTGCCGACATGCTGCGGGTGGTGCCGGGTGCCTATTGCACGGTTGGGCATGGCGGGACAATGCCCCTGCACAACGATCAATTCTATCTCGATGAAGATATACTGCCTGTAGGTGCTTCGATTTATGCGCGATTGGTCGAACAACGTGCTGTATCTTGACAGAGCTGCACTTGGTCCCCACGAGCGACGGCCTTCTCACCGGAACTGACGCAGTTTTCGGCATGTCGAACTGAATTCGTCCTTGACTGTCCGTGGGCCGACAACTCACGATGTGACGCCTACCAGAGACGCGCAAGAGAAGCGCGGATGCGTTTGTTCGCTTTAGAATGGAGAGAGTAGAATGCGTTTGCGAACGGGACTGGCTATGCTGGCCACAGTTGCGGCGCTGGCATCGACGCCGGTGAGTGCCCAAAAGACTTTGCATTTCGTACCACACTCGGACCTCAAAATCCTCGATCCGATCTGGACCACGGCTTACATCTCCCGCAATCACGGCTACATGATCTACGATACGCTTTTTGCGCTTGATGCAGACGGCAACGTTAAACCGCAGATGGTCGGAAATCATGAGGTTTCTGAAGACAAGCTTACTCATACTCTTACCTTGCGGGACGGTCTGCAATGGCATGACGGAAAGCCAGTAACTGCGGCAGATTGCGTGGCGTCGATCAAGCGCTGGGGCGCCAAGGATGCCATGGGGCAGAAGCTTATGAGCTTCGTTACTAGCCTCCAGGCGAAAGACGAAAAGACGATCGTTGTCGCGCTCAATGCGCCGACCGGCCTGGTGACTTTGGCGCTAGGTAAGCCGTCCTCGAATGTTCCATTTATGATGCCAAAGCGTGTTGCGGAGACGCCACCCGGCGAGCAGATCAATGAGTTCATCGGTTCTGGCCCATTCGTATTTGCGAGAGACGAGTGGGAGCCCGGTAACAAAATTGTCTATAAAAAGTTTGACAAGTATGTGCCGCGATCGGAACCAGCTTCGGGACTTGCTGGGGGAAAAGTGGTCAAGGTTGATCAAGTTGTCTATCGACCCATACGCGACCACCAACAGGCCGTTAACGCGCTACTAGCGGGCGAGGTGGACTACATCGAGAGTCCGCCGCACGATCTGCACCCCTTGATGAAGTCAGACACGAAAGTAACTTTCACCAATTGGAACCCAGCAGGCAATCAATATACGTTCCGCTACAACATTCTGCATCCGCCGTTCGACAATGCCAAGATTCGCCAGGCCCTGTTGTATGCATTCAACCAAGAAGATTTCGTCAGAGCGGTTGTGGGATCAGAAGAATATTACAAGCTATGCAAGGCACTTTTCGTGTGCGGTATGCCCTTTGAGACTGATGCCCACATGGAAGGGCTTCTCGAATCCAACTTTAAGAAGGCCCGCGAAATGCTGAAGGAGGCCGGTTACGACGGCACGCCAATAGTTCTGATGCACTCGACGGACCTTTACGTGCTGACAAATCTTGCCCCGGTCGCCAAATCTTTGATGGAGAAGGTAGGTTTCAAAGTAGACATGCAGTCAATGGATTGGCAAACTTTGGTGGCGCGCCGATCTAAAAAGGACAAGCCATCAGAGGGTGGTTGGAACGCCTTCATAACTTCTTGGACGGCTGGAGATCTCTTTAATCCCGTAGCACACGCTTTTCTAAATTCCGGTTGCGACAAAGCATTATTTGGTTGGCCTTGTGACGATCAAATCCAAGAATTGCGAGACGCTTTTGCAAAGGCTGCCGAGACGGCCAAGCAGAAGGACATTGTGGCTGCCATCCAGAAGCGTTGGGTAGAGTACCCCACACACATCCATCTGGGCCAATGGTACAATATGGGTTTTCACCGGAAAGACATCTCCGGGATTATTCCAGCGGGTATTCCGGTGCTGTGGAACGTTGAGAAGAAGTAGGCCTAGTGTTCCAAAAGGGGGGGCAACAGGGACGCTGATGGCTGGAGCAGCACCCCAAGGACCGTCTTGCGACTGGTGAATTCGGCAAAATGTTCTTTGAAGGGGGGGGCGTTGTTTGGACTGATCAACGAAGGTATGTCCTATGGCCGGATATATACTGAGACGGGTTCTGGCGACGATCCCCGTGATGGTGATCGTCGCCCTATTTGTTTTTCTGATGCTGCGTCTGACGCCGGCTGATCCTGCCGCTATCATTGCCGGAGATTTTGCAAACGATCAGCAAATTGCAGACATTCGGCAGCGGTTGGGACTAGATAAGCCTATCTACACGCAGTTCTTTGTATGGTTCTCGAATATCCTGGTTGGGGATTTCGGTGAGTCGTTCTTTTACAAGAAGGACGTTTCTGATCTCATCCTGGAGCGCTTGGAGCCAACCGTTTCGCTATCTGTTTTGACGATACTTTTGGCGGTGTTAATTGCGGTGCCTCTCGGTGTTGTTGCCGCCTATCGTCAGGGATCAATATTGGATCGCGTGATTATGGGGTTTTCAGTTTTGGGTTTCTCGATTCCAGTTTTCGTCATCGGTTATATCCTAATCTATATCTTTGCGATTTATTTGCAGTGGCTTCCCGTCCAAGGTTATCAGAGGATTAGTGACGGTGTCTTAGGATGGCTCGAGCGACTGATCCTGCCGGCGATCACACTTTCCGTTGTGTTCGTAGCTTTGATCGCGCGCATGACTCGAACGAGCATGTTGGAGGTCCTCTCCGAAGACTACATCCGCACAGCGCGTGCCAAAGGTCAAACCGAACGAAAGGTGCTTTTTCGGCATGCGCTCGGCAATGCCGCTGTTCCAATATTGACGGTTATTGGCCTGACAATTGCAATTCTAATCGGTGGCGTTGTTGTGACTGAAAGTGTTTTTACGATTCCGGGTCTGGGGTTGCTCACGGTTGATGCAGTTCTTGCTCGTGACTATCCGACTATTCAAGCCGTGATTCTTCTATTCTCTTTGACTTATGTGCTTATCAATCTGGCAGTTGATCTGATTTATACGGTTGTCGATCCGAGGATCCGATACTGATGGTCGATGTTCCGCCCCTTACCAACCGTCCACCAAGCGCCATGCGCGAGTTGCGTAGCAGCCCCACAGTCATATTTGCAGCCGCACTGGTAGTATTGATGATCCTGCTTGCTATCTTGGCGCCATTCCTCGGCACCAAGGACCCAGCAGCGATAGATCCGGTGAATCGCAACAAAGTTCCCGGCTACGAAGTCGTGACACGTGATGATGATGGCAACAAGATTCGCAGCGTCGCGCGTTTTGGAACGGATAGTCTGGGTCGAGACATCTACAGCCGCGTAATTTATGGCTCGCAAGTGTCTCTTGTGGTTGGATTGAGTGTGGCCGTCTTCTCAATCGCGGTTGGTCTTATCATAGGTCTTGTGGCGGGTTACGTGCGATGGCTCGATGGGTTTGTGATGCGGGTCATGGACGGGCTGATGGCGATCCCTGCCATACTCTTGGCGATAGCTCTCGTGTCATTATTTCGCGCGGGGTTACTCAGCGTCATTGTAGCGATTGTCGTTCCGGAAATTCCTCGTGTTGTTCGGTTGATACGATCAATTGTGTTGTCCGTACGAGAGGAGCCCTATGTCGAGGCTGCGATTACGGTCGGCACGCCCATCCCGCAATTGCTGTGGCGGCACGTTCTTCCGAATACCGTGGCGCCATTGATCGTCCAAGGAACTTTCATTTGTGCTTCGGCGATCTTGGTCGAGGCGATCTTATCTTTCCTCGGAATCGGCATTCCACCGGAAATTCCCACTTGGGGAAACATCATGGCCGAAGGACGTACGTTCTTCAGAATATTTCCGCACAACATACTCTATCCTGGTCTTTTTCTGGGTGTCACGGTGTTGGCGATCAACCTCCTTGGCGATGGATTGCGCGATGCTCTGGACCCCAAAATGCAGCGGCGGTTCTGAATGATGGTGAATTTAGCTGCGACCTCTGATTCACCGGTATTGGAGATTTCGGGATTAACGGTCTCGTTGCCCCACGGCAGCGACCGCGCCAATGCCGTTGACGATATCGCAATCGAGGTGGGCGCCGGCGAAATCGTTTGCGTCGTGGGCGAGTCGGGGTCCGGCAAATCCGTGACTGCTCAGGCCGTAATGGGGTTGCTGCCTAAGGCTGATCTCATCGTGACTGCCGGATCGATCCGCCTTAAAGGAGATGAGCTCACCTCAAAATCGTCTGCAGACATGCGTCGTCTTCGCGGCGAGCGCATGTCGATGATCTTTCAAGAACCGATGACAGCGCTGAACCCAGTCGAGCGCGTCGGCGAGCAAATTGGTGAGGTATTGGAAATTCACACCGAGCTCTCGCGTGCGGAGCGTCGTGACCGCGTTGTTGAAATTATGAGCGCGGTTCATTTGCCTGATGTTGGTCAGCTCATCGATGCCTATCCGCATCAGCTCTCGGGTGGGCAGCGTCAGAGAATCATGATCGCTGCGGCGCTTATCTTGGATCCAGTCCTTTTGATCGCCGACGAACCTACCACGGCTTTGGATGTGACCACCCAGGCACAGATTCTGAGACTAATTATCGAGATGCAAGCGCGCCAAGGAACGGGAGTGTTGTTCATCACTCACGATTTCGGTGTCGTAGCCGAGATTGCCCACCGGGTCGTCGTGATGCAGCATGGTCGTGTAGTGGAAACGGGACCAACTGACAGGATTTTGGCCGATCCGCGTGACGCCTATACGCGAATGTTGGTGGGTTCGGTTCCCAGTCTCGTGCCCAGAGCCCGTCCGGAAGTAGTGACACCTGTAGCACTAGAGACGCGGCAGTTGTCAAAAACCTATGGACGAGTCGGCTGGTCGATGTCGGCAAAGCGGGTCGTGATCGCGGCCAAGGACGTCGACCTGACTGTACGGCGTGGCGAAACAATTGGCATTGTCGGCGAGTCCGGCTCTGGAAAGTCGACCGTGGCGCGCTGCATTGCACGACTTGTCAAGCCGTCCGACGGCGCGATTTTTCTCGAAGGGACCGATATTGCTGCTTTGACCGAGCGTCGCCTACGACCCCATCGAAAACGCGTGCAGATTGTTTTCCAGGATCCGTATCGGTCGCTCAATCCTCGTCGGACAGTGGGTGCATCAGTCACCGAAGGACCTATCAATTTCGGCGTTCCTCGAGACGTTGCTTTGGCCCGCGCACGCGAACTGATGACGTTGGTGGGGCTGTCATCTGATGCGATCTCGCGTTATCCGCACCAGTTTTCTGGTGGTCAACGTCAAAGGATTGCCATCGCTCGCGCGCTGGCCATGGAACCCCATATTCTCATCGCAGATGAAGCCGTTTCCGCCCTCGACGTCTCAGTGCAAGCCCAAGTTCTCGAGCTTATTGACGGTGTACGACAGCGCTTTGAGCTCGCGGTATTGTTCATCACGCACGATTTGCGTGTAGCGGCTCAAATCTGTGATCGTGTCCTCGTCATGCAAAAGGGCCAGATCGTAGAGACTGGATCGAGCACGGAGGTCTTCCTCAGCCCAAATCACAGCTATACGCGTGCGCTTCTGGATGCTGCGCCGGGGCGCCACACCCGGTTTGCAAGTCATATTCAGGCAGATGCAGACGATGACGACGGTCTGGATGCGGACGCGCAAGCGAAAAGGGGAGCATAGTTATGAATATTGCGGAATACGCGTCCTATGATGGTCTTGGTCTGGCGGAGCTGGTTGCGAGGCGAGAGGTCACGCCGAAGGAATTGGCTCAGACGGCGGCGCAGGCAATTGCCCGCGGGAACCCATTATTGAATGCTGTTGTCGAGATCTACTCCGATCGCATTGACGAGCTGGATGACAAGAATTTGGGATCTGGACCGTTTCGCGGTGTTCCGTTTTTGATCAAGGACGTGTTCGGTCACGAGGCTGGTCGTACCGTCGAGTTCGGTTCCCGTCTCTGCGAAGGTATGACTGTTGAAACGAGCACTTACTTTTGCGAGGGATTGAAGGAGGCCGGTGTAAATATCATTGGTCGCTCACATGCTCCGGAATACTCGATGTCTGCGACAACCGAGAGCGCGATGTTCGGAAATTGTTCCAATCCCTGGAAGCAGGGATATTCGGCAGGTGGTTCGAGCGGTGGTGCACAGGCGGCCGTGACCAGTGGTATGGTTCCCATTGCTCACGGTTCCGACATTGGCGGGTCGATCCGTATTCCCGCGAGTTGGTGCGGCGGAGTTGGCATGAAGCCGTCGCGCGGACGCGTATCTTTGGGGCCGGTCATTGATGAAAATGGTTGGGGATACTCGGTAAATCTCATTCAAACGAAGTCCGTCCGCGATGCGGCGGCCATGCTGGATTTTGTTTCGCGACCGCGGCCAGGCGATCCATTTGTGATTCCGCGGCCGACCGAGAGCTATCGAGATTTGATCACGACTCCGATGCCGCGGCTCAGGATTGGGCTTGTATTGAGCGAGCTCGTCGATGTGCCTGTCGACAGTGAGGTTGCCGACGCCGTTTGTGCCGTGGGCCGGGCTCTCGCCGACATGGGCCACGAAGTGGAGGAGGCTGAAGCTGATATGGGGGGGGGAGACGTTCTTGCGGCAACCACTGATCTGTTCTTTTTTGCCTTTGATGCGCGTCTCGATGGCTATGCTCACCGAGCTGGGCGGCCCATATCCGCTGAGTTACTCGAGCCGCCTATACTTTCACTATACGATTACGCGAAGTTGATAACACCGGCGCGGTTCATGGAAGTATTAGCCTTACTCAATGTGGCCCGCAGAAAGCTTGGACAGTTCTATTCCCGATATGACGTGTGGTTGTCGCCAACGACGGCTCGAGTTGCGGAGGCTTGGGGAAAGTATCACCTGATGAAGCCCGGAGTAACCGCTCACAATATCTGTCACGAGCTTTACCGAGAGCCTGTTCAGTTCACGATCCCGCACAACATCATGGGAACGCCTGCAATATCTTTGCCGACGGCCATGCACTCCAGCGGTGTTCCGATCGGCGTTCAGGTGGCGGGGCGCCCTGGCGAAGACCATATCCCCTTGCAACTGGGGGCGGAGTTAGAGAGAGCGATGCCTTGGGCCGATCGTGTGCCGCCGCTACATGTGTCGCTGATGTAACTCTGTGGGTGCGTTCAACCGCTTTATGCGGACCTTTCCGGTGCGGGGCGCGACCGGTTTACGCTCTTCTTCAGAGATCCCTCACGTCCTTGTGGAAACCACTGCAAAGGCGGAGCAAACGATCCGAGGGCCGGATTAATGGTCGTCCATAAAGGAGCATCGCCTGAGCTGATTATCTGTTTGCGGAGGCCGGCCGCTGGAACAGCAACCACGAGGAACGCCAGTGCCAAGTTTCCGGCGCTGATGCTCCCCATGGCCGATACGCCGGGATTGTGGGCTTGCGCAATTAGAAGTTCAGGTATTTGTCGGCGATGTGATTTGGCAGTTCTTCGCGCGTCAGTCCTTCTGCCGCCAAGCGCGCGTCGCTCATGGAATTCATGCGCTCGAATTCGCTGGCGGCCTTGGTCGCTTGAATCAGGGATTTGTAAAAGTGCAACGAGCCGTTGGTGATACGGTTGATTGGGCCAATGATCGTAGAGAGTGGTGGCATGCTGCGGGCCACGGCGTGAATGGCGTTGCTCATGATGGCGTCCTTTGATCGGTGTCCTGTTTTTCCAATTCCTTGCCTCGGGCGGTCATCCGCCTCTGTCAGGCTTTATAGCCTAAATGTGGCAATGCAACATTCATAACGCAATGCAGCATGGCGCGGATCACCTATGCACACTATGCATGCTTGTGCCGATGGCGGACAACCCAGGCTTGCGTCACTGTAGCCTTTATTTACAATGTTTTACGAAGGTGATGGGTCGGTGCTGGCGGTCGATGTCTGGACCATTGAGGTCATTTCGTACGTCTTGGTATGTGAAACGGTAGTTGAAACTGGTCGACTAAATTGTGCGACGCAGCAAAATCATGAATTACAAGTCTTTTTGGTTTCGGTAGAACTGTCTTTGTAGGAAACATTTTGTAGGAAACAACGTGCTTGGCGCTAGCCATCCCGAAGTTGCGACATTGCGACATTGAGACCTTGAGGCATTGAGGCATTCAGACATTGAGGCCGTGATTTCTGCGGTCGGTCGGACAGAAACCGTCAATCATCTTGGCGCAGGCACAGAAATCTCGGCAGAGACAAAGGCGGTCAATCGGAGGAACCAGACGACGAAGTGCACTAGGATCCGGCACGGCGTAGGTTCTGTGCCGCTCCACCAGACTCCTTCTTTGATTCCATGCGACTCAGGATCTCATTTTTCGGTCCGTCGGCCAGAATACGTCCGTTGTCGATGACGATCAGCCGGTCTACGAGTGCTAAGGGGCGTTGGCGGTGTGTGGCTAGGAGCAATGTCTGGTTCGGTGAAAGAGCGTTAGTGAGTTTGTTGACGAACACCCGTTCTGAGGCCAGATCCATCAAGCCTGTCGGTTCGTCCAAAAAAATGATGGCTGGTTCCAAAAGAAACGCGCGTGCGAGTGCGATGGCGTGTCGTTGACCGCTCGATAACAGTTTACCACCCTCACCAACTTGCATGTTGATCCCTTGGGGGTGGCCGTTGATGAAGGCGTCGACACCTGCCAATTGGGCGGCGCGAAAGACAGCATTGTCCGATGTTTGTGGTGCTCCGAGCGTGATGTTGTCGCGAACGGTTCCGGAGAACAACATACTGTCCTGAGCAACGAATGCGATCTGGCGTCGAATTTCGGCAGGGTGATACTGCCGAACGTCGACTCCGTCTAGCAACAGATTGCCACTGCTCGGCACGTAGAGTCGCGTCAGCAGTCGACCGATCGTTGTTTTGCCCGAGCCAATCTTGCCAATGATGCCGATACGTTCGCCTTCGTTGATCTTGAGCGAAATGTCATTTAGGGCGGGCATTGCGGCTTCAGGATAGGAGAAACTCAAATGATCGAACTCAATGGAGCCCTTAGAGATGGTCTTGTCGACATGGCGGACTTGGTCGCCGCCTTCTTCTGGCATGGCCATGATCTGGTTGAGGGTCTTTAGTGCCTGAAAAGCTTGCTGAGCGCGTGCCATCGTGGACGCCAGCTGACCTAGCGGCGCAACGCCTCGTCCCGCAAGGATTACGGCGGCGATCAGCGCGCCTGGTGTAATATTTCCCTCGTCGAATTGGTGGACACCGATAACGACAATGGCCACGGAAACCAGTTGCTGGACAAGGCCAGTTAGGTTCAGTCCGAAGGTTGAGAGTGAGCGCAGTTGATGTGCCGTTTTGGCGTTGTGGGCCACAAACTGTTCCCAGTCACGCTGCATTTGGCCTTCCGCGCGATTGGTCTTGATCGTGTCGATGCCGTTAATGGCTTCGAATAATATGGCGTGGCGCTTCGAGGCGTCGGTTTGGGCTGCTTTAACCGTTCGTGCTAACGGATACTGAAGCGCCAGACCAATGATGAATACAAGGGCGAGTGCAACAGCTGGGACGACGGCCACAATGCCAGCGATTTGATAGATGATGAAGATATAAAGGCCAACGAAGGCGAGGTCTGTTAGGGTGACCACGGTATTTGACGTGAAGAATTCACGGACCGTTTCGTAGTCCCGGATCTTGTTGGCAAATTCACCAGTATGAGCCGGCCGGCCAGTCCCTTCAATTTTGAGAATATGTTCGAATAGGCGACTTGCTAGGCGTATATCTGCGCGTTGGCCGACTTGTCCGATAAGCGCATTTCGCAGTGATTTAAAGATGAAATCAAAGACAATCGCGGCAACGATCCCGATTGCAAGTACCCAGAGTGTGGTCAGTGCCTTGTTGGGTAGGACCCGGTCGTAAACGTTCATAATGAACAGTGGCGCGGCAATTCCAAGGACGTTCACGAATGCGGCGGCAATAAAGACTTGAACATAGGACGGCCAGAACTGGACGACGGTTCCCCAAAACCAGCTCCTTTGCCTTTTCACGCGTTGTGGTTCGTCAACTGTCTTGGGTTGGTAGTCGGGTTTGACGAGGATAGCGTACCCGGAGTACTCGGATCTCAGATCTTTCAGTTTGACGGACTGAAGGCCCTTGCCTGAGTCTGGAATGAATACGTCCGCTTTTCTGCGGTACTGACGGTGCAGGACCGCGCAGCCGCCACTCTTGAGTATCAAGATTGCAGGCAGGATCAGTCGGTGGAGTTGTTTGAGGTTGCGTTTGACGACTTTGGACGAGAGACCGGCGCGGGCGGCCGCATCTGGAAAGAGTTTGGGTGTCAGGCAGCCGTCCTCGAGCGGGAGACCAGAAATTAGCGCTGCTCTGGCGGTGGCGCGTTCGTGGTGGTGGACCAAATGCTCCAAGCAATCGAGCAACGGATCGTTGACAGCAATTTCTGAGACTGGGTCGGTCAACGAGTGGGTCGGATCATTTTGGGCCGGCGTAGGGTGTCCGACTGTGGGGCTTGCCGACGGGCGGCCGTCCTGTGCTCTGATTGGCGCAGTGGCCATCGGGAACGCCTCACTCACTTTTGGAAATAGCTGCTATTGAACGGATTAACTTACCGACTGCCAAATTCTATCGTGTATGTTGTTGCGATGGCAATAAAACAGAGGGGTTGGTTTCTGTAACGCCCCAGAAGACGCGAGATTGCCAGTTTGAGATGCCCATGATGACTGGTTCTCGGCGGCGATATCCTTGGTCTTCGTAAGGAGTTGGCGGTGATCGGACCGCCCATCGGGCCTCTCCAAATCCGTTTTCAGGAGAAGAGATGCCAAGTGAATCTAGCAAGACCCCCATACTTGCGAGGATCCGATAGACAGAGAAATCCGCTGCGGCTTCGGCGGTACTGACGGAAACCTCGGAGCCGAACTTCGATCTCTGTGTATCCAGGAGGTCGAGCAGAGATCTCCCGCCGATCTTGAACTGCTCTTCGTAGGACTCGATCAAGACGATCGTCTTGGCCAGCTGCCTTTGCAAGAAACCGAGGCGCTCCCGTTGCCGCAACCGCGCTTCCCAGGAGAGTCGAACGGCTTCTTCAACATCTCGCTGTGCTTGTTCGAGCCCAAATCGCGCTTCATCGACGCGTCTGATCTGTTCCTGCTTGTTGGCTGAATCAGCACCGCCGTTAAAGATGTTCCATCTGGCGACGATCTCGGCCCTGAGGTCAATTTCACGTCCAAGGACGCCGTCGACATCTTCGCTGTCGGTCGCCGAACCTTCAAATGTTACCTTTGGGAAGTAGGCGGATTTGGCTTGCTTCAATAGTGCGGCGGCGGCGTCGATTTCGGCAGTTGCGATTTCGATTGCCGGATTCGTTGTTAAGGCGACGTTTATTGCACCGCTGACGCTCGGAGGTACTTTCCTGCCCAACCTCGGGGGCTTAATGTAGTTCTCGAGCGGAGCGCCAACGAGTGTTTGAAAGCGTATCCTTGCGTTAGCGAGCTCTTGGCGAAATTGGACTTGCTGCGCTTGCGCTGCGAATAACCGCTCTTCCGCCTGTTGCTTGTCCGCAACAGTCACAGCGCCAGAGCGGGCGCCGGT
>JBPCWA010000630.1:0-2574 GCA_051009975.1 Hyphomicrobiaceae bacterium | reverse complement strand
GCGGCAAGGACAGGACCCCAGTCTGCATCAAGGATGTCGGTGCGCTTCAAGGTACGCCAGTCCGAACCAGCTCCAGCACAAAGGGTTGATGCGACTTTGGCCGCCTGTCGTGAAGCCGGCTCAGGGCTCACCACGGGCCGGCGTCCGTAGATGGGATCCTCATGCATTGCGATCTCTTTGGGAAAGAGCCCGGCGCACGCCCCGCATCCGGTGCAAAGGTTCTGCGCCACTAGACGCGTGATCGGGTCAGGTATCATGCTGCAACTTTCATGAAACGATTTTGGGCCAACAAAGGCAATGTAAGTGTCGCTGCCCGGGCTGTTGCCGCCACCTCCCCAAGGGCAGCGGCAGCAGCAAGCGCAGTGATTGGCAACCCTGCCGCGGCCGCGAGGCCTGCAGGAATCAGTGCCGCTGCACGAAGCGAATTGGCGCGTGCTGGATCCCCGGTGCGGCCCAAGGCAATCGAGAGTTGTGAGAGCGGGGTGCGGATTATTCTAAATCCCGCGGCAACAGCGAATAGTGCAGCGAGCATCAATTCGGGCCGTAGAGCCGAGCCATAAACGAATTCGATGACCGGACCGGCAAATATTGTGAAGGCCACCAGAAAAACCCCTGCCATGGCAAAGTGGATCACCATTGCAGAACATGCGGCCTTTACTACACTACCTTCGGTGAGGGCGACACGGAAACGGGGCAGAAGGAGTGATCCGGATGCCCGCCCAACGATCTGCGCAGGAAGCAGGGCAAGTTGAAGCACCGTCCCGTAGATTGCAAGCATAGTCCAGTCAAAGGCCGTAGCAACTATCATCCTATCGGCGTAAAATGTCAGGAACATAAGTCCCCCATTGGCAATTAGCGGCGCACCGAACCTAGCGATGCGCCCAAGTGCTTTGGGACAAATTCTCAGGCGGTATTGGCGCTCTGCCTGAAGATGTGAGAGGAAGGCAAGCGCGGCTGCGTGAGCAATCAGGACAACGGCCATTGCGCGATGATCGCCAAACACCCAAACTGCGGGAAAGACCATCGCAAGCATGGCCAGGGTGGCCCCGCCCTCTGCAATTGCCATAGGCTTATAATTAAAGCGACGTTCAGCCCTACGCATATCGAGATGTACGCCACCGCGCCAAAGAGAAATCAAAGCAAGCGCCGCGTAGGTCGAGATTGCCGGACCGTCTGCAAATGTAGTTGCAAAGATCGGAGCAAGGGCAATCAGGATTAGTGCCAAAAAGCCCGCGCGTAATATTATAGCACCATGGAGTTCTGCCTGGAAGCGCGATGAATTGCCGTCAGGCGATTGAACAATCAGCCGTTCTATGCCCAGATCACTCGCCATTTCGACCAGGCGTGCCACAAGTGCAAGCATCATCGCGCGACCCAGTTCTTCGGGACCGATCGCCCAAGCGAACGTAACGGACCTTCCAAGCGCTGCTGCCTCGGCAAGCAGGGGCACACCCCAAGCAAGTAGGCGGCCTGATGTGACCAGTTGCCCCATAATGATCAAGCCCCAATCTGGCGGACTAACTGGTCCATTTCGCTTGAAGCGCGAGCGCGCAGGCTAGTAACACGATTTGCGAGATCAGCCCGCATCTCCAATCGGTTTTGAAACGAGGAAACCGTCTTTTCTGCAAGTTGCCTGATGCTTAGACGACGCAGATCGGCGACTTGCGTACCGATGCCGCATTCTTCAAAAACACCCTGGGTCTTGTCTGAATACCCGAAACCAAGCGTTGGAACGCCCGAAGAAAAAGCACCAATGGTTGCGTGCATTCGCGCTCCACCGAACCAGTCGAGCTGCTCAAGCACCCATTTGAGTTCCATTGCCGGAAGCGCCTGGGAAAGGATATGTATGCGCCCCTCGGCTAAAGAGTTTAGCCGGGCCGCAAGAGCTTGGGCGGCAGCAAGATCACTCTCCGGATCACCCACAGGTCGATGTACGTGGGGAACGAGAAGCAGCCTTAGCGAAGCATTTGCCTGAAGAAGCGCTTGAGCCATGGCTTCGATCTGTGCGGGGTGCTGATCGGCAAGGCCGAAATTTCGGCGGGCCGAACCTGGTTCGCAGCAAAGGAGGCCGGAGACATTCATGCCGGCAAGGGGAAATGAGCGTGGCTCTGACAGCATCTTCATCAACGTGCGGGACATGTTGCCGGGTCGTTGCGCCGGCAGGTTGACAGCGATGTCAACACCCAGACGATGCCGATCCGCGTCGAAATTCTCCCCAAGTGCGTTCTGAAGGAAATCAAAGCTTTCACGATCTCGCACCCATACGGCAGCCGCGCGTCGCAGAATTTTTGTCGCCAGGCGTCGATTGGCAGAATGATTAAAAGGTCCCAGCTTCTGCGGCAGCAGGATGAGCGGAATACCCGCAGCGAGCACCAACCTCTTTGTAAGGGACATCGCATCAAACCGCCGCGCGCCGTAAAGATCCGTAAAACTGTCGCCGCCCGAAATATCGAGCACCGCCCGCGACCGTGATATAGCGTACGCCGCGGGGCTCGCTCCGCCGCCGATGTGGGCGCATAGATGCGCCATTCTCAGACTATCGTTTCGCCAGAAGCGGCGGGTGTGGGTAAGCCC
>JBPCWA010000629.1:0-48225 GCA_051009975.1 Hyphomicrobiaceae bacterium | reverse complement strand
GCACACCATTCGTCGCATTGCGGCGCGAACGCTTCCTGTTCTCGCGCCTGCCGCTGCTCTTGAAGGCAATGTTTGTTGCCTCTTTGATGCTCCTCTTCATGTACGCGTTCTACGTCGTAGGCGAAATTTCCGACGGCTCAATTTCTTTCGAGAATAATCGCGAAATCACGCGTCTTGCAGTGTCGACGCTGCTGACAACTGTCCCATTTCTGGTCTTCTTGTTAATCGCTTGGATTGTCGACCGCAGGCAATTGTTCGGCTACCGCAGGCGGACGAGAAAGCGTGCTGCTCAGAACTTTGCAGAACGCTGGATTCCTCTCACTCACGAAGATGACGAAGCGGTGCGAGGGCTGGGCTCCCTGCGTTCCATAGATATTAGGATTTTTCACCGCGATTTTGCCGTTCCAGCGATCAGCCTTTTGTCCGTATTCCTTTTGCCACTGGCCTACTTCTATGTGATCACATCGCCGAAGTTGATGGTCGCGATTGCTGACTTCCTGAAAAGGGATGTTTATCAAACCCAGAATTATGAGCAAAATCGCAGCGGCGTTGAACAGATGACGAAAGGGCTCCGAAAGCTCAACCGCGAGATTCGGGGCAAGAATCGTCGACTGGAGACACTACAGCAAGCTCCGGCACGCCAATCGCAAATGCAGGCAGAGATTAAAGATCTTCGCCAGCAGCGCGCCGATGCGCGGCAGAAAATGGCCGAAAAATATCCCGACTACCGGCAGGTACGGCGCGCGATGCGTTTCGAAAGACGATTTCTCAAGGACGGCGATGTCTTTTGCACCGGCGGCCAGCTCTGCGGGAATGGCAAGGACGTGCTATTGAACGCCAAGCTCCTCTTTCACCTTGTCACGGACGAAGTCGCGAGTTGGGTTATCGACAGGGAATTGGGGGGGCGTCGACTTCAACAGGTGCTACGAGCAGCGATACCGGTGCTTTTAGTACCGATCGTTTTCGGCATATTTGCAGTCTTCATGGTTCTAGTCGTGCAGGCCCTCGGACGTTTGATAAGCCAGGGTCTCAGTCGTTGGCTGGATAAGCAGACGTGGCACGAAGTACGCCGAAATGCGCTTGGAAACGACACCGAAGCAGAGGTCGTATTGGGCGCGGTGCCGGCACCCGATTGGATTGACCGAAATGTCCATTACCTGCCAACCGAGGTAAGCGGCAAAATCGCAGAACACAGCAATAAGGCGATGTCTGCATCAATATCCAAGATTCGCGACTCGATCAGCGAGTTTACATTGAGTGAGGGCCGGGACGGGGCGGTCGTCTCTCTTTACAAGTACCTGACCTGGCAAGAGCTCATTCATTTGTCTTATTTCGAGGTTCTGGAATTCCAGAAATTGGTCGCCCGTGCAATTTCAGACGCTGAAGGATTTGAGCCGAGTACGATATTCAAAAGCGATGCGAACTACACCCTGACCGAAGAGTGGCTGCACACTGTGCACCCAGACGCCGCAGCCAAGGTAGCGGCAAGTGCCGAATCGACCGTCTTCGTCCAAAACAAAATAAATGTGCCGGCTGAGGAAGATCTCGACGTTAGAAGGACGGTGGACGCAGCAACGGTGACGGAAACGCCGCTATATAAAGTTGACGGTTCTGCAAGCGACGCAGAACACGAAGTGCGACGAGAGCCTGCCAGGAGAAGGGCTGTGACCGAAGAGGTGTCGTGACCAAAGACGTCCAGTAACAAATGATGCGCAGTAACGCCCGCCTGATGAAGTTGACTAACGACGCGAGCTGCTGTTGCTACAGATCGCGCCGGCGCGGCACGAGTGACGTCCGATGCGGGTCTAGACCCTTGGTGCCCGATATTGCCGCCAAGTGGCGAGGACCTTCGCACCCACATTGACCCTATTGTAGAGCTCAATGACGTGTGAATTGTGCATGCGGATGCAACCTTTCGAAACATTCTTGCCGATGGTCCACGGGGCGTCGGTACCGTGAATGCGATAAAGCGTGCTGCCCAGATAAATTGCGCGAACCCCCATTGGATTTCGGGGGTGACCACCAGGCACAAAGGTTGGTAACCTTGGGTTTTCGCGAAGCATGGTCGGCGTTGGGGTCCAAGATGGATTAACCCGCTTGCGGGTCACGCGTTGGATACCCTGCCATCTGCTCTCGGCCCGCGGAACCGCTATCGGATAACTGATCGCGCGGCCGCGGCGAATGATGTGGTAAAGGCGTCGGTCGCCAAAGCTGACGACAATTTCTCCCGTTTTGTAATGCTTCGGAAAGCGAACAATTACTTTGTCACTGGTCGAATTCAGAGGCGGCATGGGCGATGCGAACAACTGTGCAAGTGCTGACTGCGGGAGGCACCACACGGTGCTAATAGCGAGGACAGCCCAAAGGCAGTGGCGTTTCATTGCAGTTTTCCTGTTCGATGCCTGCCTCTGACAGGCCTAAGCTCAGTTGTTTGTTGTCCCTAGTTTAGGCGACAGTCGTAAACGTCTGCATAATCGATTAGATTGCGTACTAGCAGATGCAGCCACGTGTGCAGAAGATCGGGTTTTCAGCCTATCTCCGCATGCGTCTACTTGAGTTGTGGAACGCCCAAAGTGTGCCGGGACGCGGTGATTGGCGAATCTGAGAGGCCTAAAATGGATCCAGAGGTACGACATGGGCTGAGCTTCGGATCAAGTGGGACGGCTGGATATGAAATCGCGCTAGAATCACCTCTCGATCGCGATCGATCGCCTGTCGCAATAGGCCCAGTAAGGCTGTGGCATTGGGTTGGCTGAGATCTTGAATGCTCGCTAATCTGGCAAGGAGACCAAATTGCCCGATCTTGATTTGCACCGGCGCGGCGAACGTTCTCCGCGGCGCAACACATCGCCGGGAGCGCGTGAGAAGCAATAGAGACCATGCTCGCCAGATAGTCGGCGCTGACGGCAAGCGCGACGCACGTCCGCAAGCCTCTGGGCAGTATTGGCATGAATGAGTTACCCCCTGTGCAATCACATATGTGCTCCCTTGATCGTCGAAGAGCAGGCACGATGCATCTCAATTGATCTCACGTGCCTGTGACCAAGAAGGCCAAGCATAGCTGTGCCGCAATTGTTCGTGTCAACGGGTGAAACCAAAAGGAGGAGGAACTCCGCTATGACAGCAGATGATATCATCTTGTGCTTACAACTTGAGCCGCATCCGGAGGGCGGCGCATTTCGCGAAACGTTTCGCGATTCTGTTCAAACGCACGATGGGAGGGCCGCGTCCACTGCGATATACTTTCTTCTTCGTGGAGGCGAGATATCCCGTTGGCACCGGGTCGATGCCAGTGAGGTTTGGCATTGGTACGCCGGCGCACCGTTGCGGCTGTCGATCCTGCCCCCTAACGATGCGCAGTCAAAGGATATTATGCTGGGACCAGATTTGGTCGCGGGCCAGCGTCCCCAAGCCATTGTGCCAGCACACACCTGGCAGAGAGCAGAGTCAGTCATCGAAGCTGACCCGCGATCTGACGGACAGGCTAACCTGAACAGATCGCATATGATGTCTAATCCAGATTGGACGCTCGTTGGCTGCACAGTTGCGCCGGGATTCGATTTTGCAGGATTTGAGCTGGCCTCGGACGACTTTGATCCCGCGAGCTTGCCATAATTTCACGGTTCGGACGGCGTCGCTTAGGCTCGCAATGACTGCATATTACGCTTTTCCACGTTTCATTTTGGATGGCACCCCACCTTAACTTGTTGAAATATATGGCAAAGTAATGATCGTGTGGGTGTGTGCCCTCAGGCGTCTTGCAGCGCACAGCCGACTCGTCCAATTCTCGGCTGAATCAAATTCTTCAGCGACGCGTGGGGGTAAACTACAAATGAGCAGAGAGCCGTCCCGACCCATACTCACTGCGGTGTTCGTCGACTACGACAACGTCTATCTTTCGCTGAAGCGCAAAAGCGAGGACGCGGCCAAGCGATTTGCAAAAGATGCTGGTGGCTGGCTTCAAGCCATTGCTTCTGGCGCGCTTGTGACACCAACAAACTCCATCATGGAGGAGGGCAATCGGCGTCTCGTCATGAACCGTTGCTACGGCAACCCGGTGCCGCGACGGAACGCATCCGATAATTCTACAGACATGAACTCTTTCGCGTTCGTCCGTCACCACTTTTTGCGGTCCGGATTTGAGATTATTGATTGCCCGCCGCTGACAGCACAACTCAAGAATTCATCGGACATACGAATGGTCATGGATATTCGGGATTTCCTGGATCATCATACGAACTTCGACGAATTCATTATTATGTCGAGCGATGCTGACTTTACTCCCGTTCTTCATCGCTTAAGATCTTATGCAAAGCGGACGGCTATCTTTGCGAATGACAACACAGTTGGGCCGTATACCGCGTTGAGTGATGGTGAAGTCCGCGAAACAGATCTGATAGCGTTCCTACTGAACGAGCGTGGGCAAGATTCTGAACGAGCATCTGCTGCCGAGAAAGTCTCCACTGGGCCGCTGCGCGAGCAGATCATCGAACAGGTCGTTCAAGCGGTACTCGAGAGCGATCGGCCTATGCCTTTGGAGGCTTTGGCAGATCGTGCAATTCGTGCCATCGGCCATGACAAGACCGTTGGCACAAATTGGGCCGGAGCCAATAGTTTCCGCGATCTTCTCATCGCTGGGCTTCCCGAGACGATAAAGCTAACGGGTGAACCACCTTTCGTCGCCTACGATGCAACACGCGTTGTCGCGTCGCGATCCGGCCAAAGTGATGCAATGGTCCGCGAAACCACCGATGATCAGCAGCGTAGTCGAGCCGAGGCCGGTTCAGACAGTGGGGCGGCGACGGTTGGATTTGCGGGCCTTGCTGCTGGTAGAACCGCTAGCTCGTCCAGTGGGCCAAACCATGCAAACAGCGAAAATCCAGCGACCAGAGTAAGTGTTCCGGCACGGTCGAACGCTCCTACACGATCGAACGTTCCGGCACGAGCAAGCGCACCAGCACTGGCTAGCGCGCCGGCGGCCAGAGCAAGCACCGCCGAAACAATTGAGGCTACCCGCCCGAACGCGATAGCTCACCCAAATCCAGCGCCCCACGCGAATTCGGTAACCCCGCAGCACGAGTCGGCAGCTGGTGCGGAAGTACAACATTCCGGCGGGCGCGACGACGAGCCAGATAGCATTCCGAATCTCCAGAAGTCGATCGCGCGCATCCATCAATCGTGTAAGGCACCACCTTTTTCGCCGCCAGAGTATCGCGTCCTCTTCGGTGTCCTGGAAGACGAAATCAAAGAGAACCGGCTCCAGGGTGTTAGCACAGTTGAGAATTTCAGTCGGCGTGCAGCTGAAGTCGGTATTTCAGTCTCTCTGGATGATGCTCGCTACGTCATCGAAGCCGTAAGCCAGACTGATCCGTGGTTGGAACATGGGGGCACCGCTGCAGCCTTCGCCGAGCGGTTTCGCAATTATGTAATAGCGAAATGTCGCCAACAAGGTCTGGAATTATCGCTCGCAGAGCTTGAGCTGATCGACGCCTGGTTCGCCGGTCCTGCACAACCTGACACTCAACAAGTGATGTCTATGAGCGAGCAGTCAGATGACCATGGTATGGCACACGCCGAGGAAGACGATCCGAATTGGTGGCACGCGCCAATGACAGCCTCAAACTATCCGCAGCTGACCGCCCAGGATGTTCCGTCGTCTCAGCAGGCCGCCGGGATTCCCCACTTCGGCGTCCCGGCCGCAGTGAGTGAGCACACCGCGGTTCCACATGGTGATGAATTCCCTAGAATCGTGCGCAATCGGTTTCGCGGCTAGTGCGTGCGGCAGCACGACGGGCGATCTGCCCATGGATACTGCCGCCACGCCAGTAAATACTAGGTAGTAGACATTGCGGTCTTGCAGCAGAGCGATACGCGGTGCCGGTGTTTAGAATTTTGCAGGAAGGTAATCAAGCAAGATAGCACGCGATAATCAGCCTTTGGCTGCAGCATTCGTGACGAGGCTAGATTAGATCTAGATCATGTATTGACCACCATTGGCTGAGAGTGTTGCACCAGTTATGAACCCGGCGTCGTCGGAGGCCAGGAATGCCACACACCGTGCTATCTCATCCGGCTCGCCCAGTCGGCCGACTGGGATGTGCGGGAGTATGCTTTTCTCAAGCACATCCTGAGGGACAGCACGCACCATCTCCGTGCCAATATACCCAGGGCAAATAGCGTTGACAGTGATGCCTTTCCGAGCACCTTCCTGGGCCAAAGCTTTGGTAAAGCCAATATCGCCGGCTTTAGCAGCTGAGTAGTTTGCTTGGCCCATCTGTCCCTTCTGACCATTGATCGATGAAATGTTGATCACACGCCCGAATCCGCGGGTGCGCATGCCTTCCCACACCGGCCGGGTCATATTGAATAGGCCGGAGAGGTTGGTCGAGATTACGTCGTCCCACTGTTGCTTTTCCATGCGATGGAACATGCCATCGCGAGTTATACCCGCATTGTTGACCAAAACGTCGATAGGACCCAGGTCAGTCTCGACTTTTGCAACCCCCGCGGTGCACGCATCGAAATCGGCTACCGACCACTTGTAAACTGGAATGCCAGTGGCGGCTTGAAAGCTCTGGGCGGCTTCATCGTTTCCAGCGTAATTGGCCGCGACGCGATATCCGCGTTTGGCGAGTTCCTTCGATACAGCCTCACCGATGCCGCGCGTTCCACCGGTGACCAGAGCGATCCGTGACATGTCTCATACTCCCTTTGCAATTTTCTTTTACCAATTCCTACAGTCTGTCGCTTTTAAGCAAGGCGCAAGATGGTCCCGACTTCGGTTGCAGCTTTGCCAGCATTTGGGGCGCTAAGGGCGATCCAGGCGATCCAGGCGAAGCAGTGCCACGATGCAGTATGGCACTCCGTTGGGAAACAAACATCCAACTTTAACCAGAGGCCTTGCCAACGCCTGCTCCCAACCGCTCGCTCCATTTCTCCCTGCTTCTAGCAACCGGTTGGTGGCTCGAGGGGGGGGGCGAAATGGTATTTCCGAAGTTGCGCATCATTCGCACTGTCGCAAGTGTGGGCCGATCCTGCGTCAGTCGCGTTCGACGCACATGGCGACACCCATTCCGCCACCTATACACAGCGTTGCAAGGCCCTTCTTGGCGTCGCGGCGCTGCATCTCAAACAACAGTGTGTTCAAAACACGAGCACCAGATGCGCCGATTGGATGGCCAATCGCGATTGCGCCACCATTGACGTTGACCTTGTCCGTGTCCCAGCCTAGTCCCTTGTTTACAGCGCACGCTTGAGCCGCGAATGCCTCGTTCGCTTCTATGAGGTCCAGGTCATCCACGGTCCATCCGGCTCGCTCAAGTGCTTTTTTTGATGCCGGAATTGGGCCGGTTCCCATGATCGACGGGTCGAGTCCTGCATGGCCCCATGAGACTATCCGCGCCATAGGCTTTAAGCCGCGGCGTGCTGCCTCGGTAGCAGACATCAAGACGACGGCGGCCGCACCGTCGTTGATCCCGGATGCATTGCCGGCCGTGACCGTGCCTTCATTGCGATCGAATGCGGGGCGCAGTTTGGACAAATTTTCGACGGTCACGCCTGCCTTTATGTATTCATCGCCATCAACGATCACATCGCCTTTGCGCGTTTTGACCGTCACAGGCGCTATTTCGTCTTTGAACTTGCCAGCCTTTTGCGCCGCCTCAGCCTTATTCTGAGAAGCTGCCGCAAAAGTGTCCTGCTCATCGCGCGTAATTTGCCACTGGCGCGCCACGTTTTCTGCGGTATTTCCCATGTGGTAACCGTTAAACGCATCGATCAGGCCATCGCGGAGCATTGAGTCAATGAACTTGACATCGCCCATTTTGGTGCCGTCGCGCAAATGGGCAACGTGCGGCGCCATACTCATGTTTTCCTGTCCGCCTGCAACAACAACGTTCGAAGAGCCGTCGATGATCTGCTGCGCACCAAGTGCGACAGCGCGAAGGCCCGAACCGCACAATTGGTTCATTCCCCACGCCGGCGCTTCGACCGGGATTCCCGCGCCGAGCGACGCCTGTCGAGCAGGGTTTTGCCCCATTCCAGCCGCTAGAATCTGACCCATGATGACTTCAGAGACCTCGCCCACTTCCACTCCTGCTCGCGCCAGTGCGGCCTTGATCGCGGTAGATCCAAGGTCATGGGCCGGCACGCCCGCCAGTGATCCATTAAACGATCCGACTGGGGTACGGGCGGCACCAGTGATGACGATGTTGGACTCAGATGTGCTCATGTCTGTCTCCTATGATTGCGGCCTAGGGGAGGGGGCGGCAGTGGCTACGTCTAATTCGAGGGGCATGCTGATGAATTGACCTGACAGAGCGGTCAACTTCCATCAGTGATTGAAAAATGTCGGAAAAGGTGTACTGCATTTGATCGACCTAGCAGTCTCTATTGCTGTCCGCAATCCGCCTTTGGGAGAGGGCAAGCCTCGCAGATGCGTTTCGGACAGCGACAAAACGACTGGTTCGCAGAATGCTTGCATGTTACTATTCCGCAACGCACCACTGAGGTCAACCGAATCTCTATTGGTCACAACGAGTTGCGAACGGACAAATCATGGCGGAAGACAACGATCGATCAGCCGGCGCGGCGGACGCGGTCGTCGTCAAAAAGTATGCGAACCGCCGGCTCTACAACACGGAAACTAGCACCTATGTTACGCTGGAGGATCTGGCGCAGATGGTGCGTTCAGATCGCGACTTTGTGGTTCGAGACGCAAAGTCCGGAGATGACCTAACCCACTCGGTTTTAACGCAGATCATAGTCGAGCAAGAAAGTCGAGCAGGGGGCCCGACGCTCTTGCCCATTCCATTTTTGCGCCAACTCATTCGCTACTACGACGACAGCGTCGGCAAGATGGTGCCTAGCTATTTGCAATTCTCCATGGCGGCGTTGGCTAAAGAGCAAGAACGGTATCGTGCTCAGTTTCAGATCTGGGGACCAAGCGCCTTCGAAGCCTATCAGGAGCAGGCTCGGAAGAATCTCGACATGTTCGAGAAAGCAATGACCATGTGGTCGCCACTGGCGCGTGGTGACGTTGGAAATGATGGTCCTGTTGCCAATGGCAGCGATCATCAAAGTGACGCAGATTCTGCGCTTGTCGCGGAGCATATCGCGGAGCAACAGACAAATCTGGCAGATTTGACATCGCAATCAGTCGCTCCGAGTAATGGAATGCGCAAGCAGGTCGAACCGCCGGAGGTGTCCGAAATTGACCAGCTTAAAGCGGAGCTTGCAGCGATGCAGGCGCGTATCGAGCGGATCTCCCGCTCATCCTAGCCAGATCGATCCCAGCTATCTCGATCCCATGTGACTTCACGTAGACAATAGCCGTTTTGGGCGTCAGAGTTGCGCCGAGATGTCGCGCCAAATCCAAAGTCCGATCAAATTCCCACCGAGCGTTTATGGATCGCGCTGACCCGATCATGCGGCGTCTTGCGAACTTTATTCCTTCGGTCGCTCCCGCGCGGCAGTGTGTGCTCGCTGCTTTGCACCATGGCGAAACGCAGTTCGGGATGTGCAGAGCTAGCCGCCAATCGCGAGATCTCTGCGTGCCACGCGAATGCCGATTGTATAGCCAGCTATGACATCGATCAGGGTTGCCACCACGATAAAGAAAAATACCGAAGTCTGCGCTTCTTGTACCAAAAGGAACTCGATGAGGCAGGCGACAAAAACGAGCATAGAAAGACCGTGATCAATCAATGAGGTACTCGAAGTGTACGTTGCTTTAAGAAGCTCGAAAAACAATAGAAATAACAGTGAAAGAATAATCAGATCGCCCCACCCGAAAACCCATCGGTTTCCGTTAAGCATGGGAATGCTAGAGAGCTCTTGTCTCAGAAACTGATCGATAGGAATGTCGCCGTTGAACATAACAATAATGTTGTAGAACAAGAATGCAAAAATCATCAACGGAATCGCTCGGATCGACATTTCCTACCTCAGGTCTAACGGTCTCTGGCACGGCCTACGTTGCGATTATGGCAGACGGTCGATGGATGCTCTCTGGCGAGTTCCAAAAAAGTCGCCGGAGTTTCGCTCAAACGTCATCTTTTGGTTCAAGGATTTGTCGACCTCGGTACATTCCGGTCTTCAAGTCGATGTGATGTGGGCGACGGCGCTCCCCGCTATCCTTGTCTTCGACATAAGTCGGCGTTTTGAGGGCGTCAGCCGATCGGCGGAAGCCACGTTTCATGGGGGTGGTTTTTCGTTTTGGAACGGCCATAACTCGTCTCTTTAACTTTCTTTGGGAAAGGGTGAACTTGAGCCCACGGTGCAAGGTTTGACAATGCTTGACAACGATTGACCTGGGGTCGCCCGCCGTGACTGTGTGTCCCAACTGTTCAGTTAACTACTCATGTCCCGCTAACTTCGTGCGTGCGATCCGCGATCGGACCGTGCGCGAGGTATCCTGCGTCTTGTGTTTCGGCGGGCTTATAGCGGTTTTGAACGTGAATGACCAGAGGTTAGCACACGTTCAAACTTTGCGAAGACAGGACAGATTGCTGTCAATTCTCGAGGCGCGCGCCTGAACTCGGCGCGCAGCGCGTCGAGTCTTCGGGCCGGGACGACCAGCACGTCGCAGATTTGGGTTGGGCAATGCTGCCGCCAGGAGCGCGGCTTGTGCCCTGGTGAGGCTGGCGGCTGAACGCCGAAAGTGGTGGCGCGAAGCCGCTTCTATGCCAAAGATACCTGGACCCCATTCTGCGAAATTCAGATAAATCTCCAAAATCCGGCGCTTCGGCCACAATAGCTCCATGACGGGCGCGATGGTAAGTTCCAGGCCCTTGCGAAGCAAACTGCGATCGGGCCACAGAAACATATTCTTGATGACTTGCATTGTGATGGTGCTGGCGCCCCGAATGTCAAAATTCTTTTGGCGCCTGGCACGCTTTAGAGCAGTTTGGAATTCGCGGATGTCAATTCCGCGATGCTTACAAAATCTCGCATCCTCCGAAGCGACGACAGAGCGCACTAGTCGGGGTGATATGCGGTCGAGCGGCACCCACGAGCGAACAACGTCTCCGCCAGCGATACGTTGCCACAGTATGAATGCGGACGTCGGCGGATCAACATACCTAAAAACAGTGAGAACAGCACAAACCACCCCAAAAAATAAAACCCCGGCAATGGACAGCCATTTTAAGCCTTGGAGCAAGGAGCACGCGAAACAATCCAGTGCAACAGTTCTTGTTGTGCGGAAACCGTCCATGGCCCTGGCATACGTACCTTTGGGTTACTGTATCTCGGTCAACTCAATTGATTAGGTCGTTTTCTTCAGATGATATATCGTCCCTCTATCACTGAGTTGTTAATTTTAAATCTGTCAGGAAAAGAAGCCGCAAGAGGCGGTCGACGAGCCGTGATCCACGAGCCATGATCCACGAGCGATGATCCACGAGCCATGATTTACGAGCCATTATTCACGAGCCGTGACCTACGAACATGATCTACGAACCATGACCCAGGTCTTTGAGCAGTCGTTGGCGCGTGTTGCGTCGATGGTAGAAGCATACCTTGAACATGAATTTGCGTCGACTGATCAAACGCCGGCGCGCCTGGGCGCCGCTATGAGACACGCGAGCCTTGGTGGTGGAAAGCGTCTCCGCCCATTTTTGGTCACCGCGAGCGCTGAACTTTTCGGGATAGAGGCGTCGTCTGCAATACCTGCCGCGGCAGCACTCGAATGTGTTCACTGCTATTCGTTGGTCCATGACGACTTGCCGGCGATGGATAATGATCAACTGCGACGAGGGCGGCCGACCGTATGGTCGGCATTTGACGACTGGACCGCAATACTGGCTGGAGATGCAATTCTCACTCTTGCCTTTGAAATAATATCGCGTCCTGAAACCCATCCCGATCCATCCGTTCGCAGCGCACTTGCCCTGGAACTCGCTCGCGCCTCCGGACGCGCAGGCATGGTCGGCGGACAATGTCTCGATCTGCAGAGCGATAAGCTTGGGATGCCCACCCATCCTGATATAAGTTACATTCGCAGAATGCAGGGCATGAAAACGGGTGCGCTGCTCCGATTCGCTTGCGTGGCAGGCGCAATTCTGGGCAACGCAGACGATTGGGCTCGCGAGGCGCTTGGCCGTTTTGGTGATCATCTTGGGTATGCTTTTCAAATATCTGACGACCTTCTGGATGTAGAAGGTTCGTCTAAAACTATAGGCAAGGCGACGGGGAAGGATGCAGTGGCCGGAAAAGCCACTCTGGCTGGTCTGCTCGGCGTCGATGACGCCCGCGCCGCTCTCCGCCAAACAACCTTGGATGCAGTTGCCGCGCTCTCACCATTTAATGATCGCGCTAAACTCCTGCGAGATACCGCACGATTTGTCGAGACTCGCTCCTCGTAGTTTAATGCCGGAAGCCAGGGTCAGGCTTGGCGCAATAGTCTCGATAGATCAAAGGTTCATCAGATTTAGGGTTCGATGGTGCGAAAGATCAAGAATTTCGACCCGCTATATGCAACTTATCGGCGGCGCAAGCACCTGAGTTCGTCACGGCCGTGTCTTTTCGCGGACGCCGTCGCACAACACGAGCAAGAGGAACTTTGGTTGTCACTATGAAAACGCTAGCGGACCTGACTGCCACCGACGCACTTGAAAAGATGCGTGCTTCAGAAATTTCATGTTCGGACCTCGTAGAAGCCTGCATTTCTCGCATCGAAGAACGAGAGGACGACGTGCAGGCTTGGGAATTTTTTGATGCAGCTTATGCGCGGGAACAAGCCCAATCCGCGGATCAAGCGCTGGCCGGCGGTGGATCTCTTGCCGCTCTGCATGGCATACCGGTGGCAATTAAAGATATTATTGCGACTGCAGATATGCCGACACAGGACGGCACGCCCATTCACAAAGGAAGGCAACCTGAGGAGGATGCAACCTGCGTGCGAGCGCTGCGGGACGCTGGCGCCGTCATAATGGGAAAGTCGGTGACTACCGAACTTGCAACCCTGACGCCGGGAAAGACGCGGAATCCACGAAATCCGGAACATACTCCAGGTGGATCTTCGTCCGGCTCCGCCGCAGCTGTCGCCTGCGGAATGGTACCTCTTGCGTTGGCAACGCAGACCGGTGGTTCGGTGGTTCGGCCTGCCTCGTTTTGCGGCATCTACGGTTTGAAGCCGACGCGCGGATTGATCTCGCGGACCGGTGTAACCCTGCAATCGCAAACGCTGGACACGGTGGGCGTTTATGGCCGGTCTCTGGACGATTTAGCACTTATTACAGACGTCCTCTCTGCCAGCGACGTTCGAGATGACGTGAGCTATCCTCGCTTCCGCCCGAACCTCGGCGAGGCACTTAAAGCTGAGCAATTTCCGACTCCGCGCTTGGCCTTTTGTCATACGCCTGCGTGGAGTGAAGCCGATAAAGAGGCGCAAGTGGCTATAACGAAATTGGCCACCTCACTAGGAGAAACATGCATCGCCGCGCGTTTGCCGATTGAACTAGACGATATCATTCGGGTTCACAGTCGTGTGCAAAGTGCGGAAAACGCGCACCATTTCGACCCATTGTTGCAGCGTAGCGGCCATCTCTTAAGCCAGGGCCTACGGAACCGGCTCGAAGTCGGAAATGCCATATCGGCCAAAGACTATCTCGACGCTATGGGGCGCCGTGAACCAATGTATCAGGCATTCTTGAATTTCATGCTGGACCACGATGCGGTGCTCTGTCTCTCCTCGCCTGGCCCTGCGCCACGCGGGCTGGCTTCAACGGGTAGCCCAGTATTCAACGGAATGTGGACCTTTCTGGGTGTGCCGACCGTCACACTTCCCCTGATGGAGGTTGGCGGTCTACCGGTGAGTGCACAGCTAGTAGGACGACGTCAGGACGAAGGGCGCCTGTTGCGTGCTGCAAAATGGCTTGTGCAACGGCTCGGATAAGGCTCAAGCGTTGGAACTGACCCCAGCGACAGAGGGGGCAAATCGCTGGGGTCGGGGAGCTGCCGTGGACCCGTGGATGGGCCAGACCGGGACCGCCGGCGCGGAGCGCTGCGGGGGGCGGCTGCGCTCTCGCTCTACTCCTCAATATGGCTCGATTGCGCGCAGATGTAGCTTCAAGCCGACGCAAAATTTTGTGAAGTATCCGGGAGGTGTCCTTAAGTGGTTGTCTGGCAGACGTTTTCTCTGTCATCCACATCGCTAACCAGGATCGTTCCTGGGAGCACCGTATGTGCTTTCCATGTGCGTTCCATGTACGTTCCAGGGGCGTTTTTGCCGACAAAGCGACTTAGGTTCGCAATTTTATCGATAGATAGACCCCGCGGTGCCGTATGAGAGTTGTCCATCGGCTGCAGTTCACTCCGGCACGGTTGTCGGGGTGGGGTATCGGCACGTGGACTTAGCACGCGTTGCCGGCAGAAAGTGGGTGCCACTACGAATTTGAAGACTTGGGCCCGAGCACACTTTGCGCTGGCCCATGCTTGGCATTGGCCAGCTGAGACACTGCCTCAGAAATGGATGCTCAGCTGCGAAACTGCCTAGCCCCGATTCTTGCGCTCGCGGACTTCGCCGAAGACTTCGGCATCGGAAGCATGCGGCATGCCGATGGTTGCTCGAATTTCCGCGCTGTCTACCCGAATGAAGGGATTGGTCGCCAATTCGTCAGCCAATGTCGTAGGAAGTGTGGGTTTGCCCGCTCCGCGCAGTTCCTCGACTTTTTTTGCACGAACCTGCAGAGCAGCGTTGCCCGGTTCGACGCTCAAGGCGAACTTGGCGTTCGCAAGAGTGTACTCGTGTCCACAGTAAAGCGTCGTTTCGGGCGGTAATTTGGCGATCTTCTCGATACCACCCCACATTTCAGCCATCGTCCCTTCGTTGACCCGGCCGCATCCCATCGCAAACAAAGTATCGCCGACGAAGGCTACTTTGGCTTCCGGAATCCAATAAACTATGTGACCTGAGGTGTGGCCAGGCGTCTCTAGTACCGACACAGCAAAGTTTCCAAAAGTAAACGTGTCGCCTTCGCCAACTTTCTCATCAATTCCAGGAACTTTGTCCGCTTCCGGTCTCGGCCCGACGATCTTGCAACCGGTTTCTGCCTTCAAGGCCAGATTTCCGTCGGTGTGATCCCAGTGATAATGCGTAGTTAGAATGTGAGTGAGTGTCCAACCCTTGTCGCGAAGCGCTGTGCGCACCGCGTCGGCTGAAGGCGCATCAATTGACGCGACTACTCCCGCTTCGGCATCCCGAATGAGAACCCCATAATTATCATCGAGACAGGGAAATTGGTATATGTCGAGCGAGGCCATGGTTGCATCCTGTTGAATTGGGACGAAATACTATGCGATGGAGCCGTCAACATATCATCAGCGATCGCAATTGTAACTTGGACACAGTGTCGGATGAGGTGGGTGCAGAATGTATCAAGACGTGGCCGAGCTGCGCGCCTTTTACGCGCGGCCGCTAGGCGCCGGGGTTCGCCGCTTCATTGGACATCGAATTAGGGCACGTTGGCGAAACCTGGCGGGGAAAACTGTCGTCGGCCTTGGCTATGCTGCTCCTTACCTTGGCAGCTATGGCGAGGAAGCAATCCGATTGGGCGCATTTATGCCGGCGTCGCAGGGCGGTCTTGTTTGGCCTCGTCAGGGCGAAAGTCGCAGTGTACTCGTTGACGAACTGAGGTTGCCACTACCTGATGCCTCGATCGATCGCCTACTCGCCGTCCACTGCTTGGAAGGTGCCGAGCATACTCGAAAAATGTTGCGCGAGATCTGGCGCGTTTTAGCACCGGAGGGGCGACTGTTGCTCATCGTTCCGAACAGACGCAGTGTCTGGGCTCGCGTCGAATCTACACCGTTTGGCCATGGTCGACCGTATAGCCGAAGGCAGGTGGAACGCATTTTAACAGCAACGTTGTTTACGCCTAACGATTGGAGCTGGGCGCTTCATGTCCCTCCGGTCGAACGCGTGATGGTGTCCCGGACGGCTGTAGCAATCGAACGGATGGGTGCCCGGTTTTGGCCTGCGCTCGGCGGAATTATTATTGTCGAGGCGAGTAAGGAACTCGTGTCGCCGGTCGTCACGGGGCAACGCGCACGTGCGCTCGGCGGGCTGGTCACCGTTCGGACCCCGTAGCTGTCAAAATGTGAAGTGTGGCGACTAGTCCGTGCCACATTGACGTAGTGCCAGTCGTTGCTGACATTGTCTGGCAGAGCAAAATCAATTTCAGTCAATGGAACAATCGGAAGAGTGTCGAAATGCGGATCTTCTGGCTCATACTGGTTTGCATCGCCTCAACTGGCGTATCGTGGCCGGTCCAGTCAAGCGACATTGTCGTCGGCAACCTGATTATCGAAAAGCCTTGGTCGCGTGCGACACCTCGGGGTGCAAAGGTCGGCGCAGGGTACCTCACAATTATTAACACTGGCGCTGACGTTGATCGCTTGATTTCAGTCACGTCAGATGTGAGCAAGCGGGTTGAAATTCATGCGACATCGCTGAGCGGTGGTATCATGCGGATGCGCCGCCTAAGCAAAGGAATCGTTATCGACTCTAAATCCTTCGTTCGGCTTCAACCCGGTGGCAAGCATTTTATGTTCGTGGGTCTCAAGCAGCCCTTAAAAAAAGGAGCGTCGTTCCAAGCAAGCTTGCGCTTCGAGAAGGCTGGAAGTGTTCAGGTAAAATTCTTGATATCAGATATCGGTGGTAAGTCGCCCTACGCAGACGATGACACGATCAGTGGTGGTAGCAACAGCGGCACGAGGCGAGGGTCGACGCAGAAATTGAATTGAATGAACTTATTGAATTGTATTGAAGGCTGAGTAGTCGCGAATCGCTATTCGGCCTCCGTTCTTACAGCAGCAGGCGTCCAGACCCGCCGCCGACGCTCTGCTCTCTCGCTTCCCGTCTCGTTGTCGTAGTGGGTGGGAGTTGCCTCGGGAAAACGAGCGTGATCTATAAGCACGCTCGCCATGAGCGTTGCATAACCTCGGACGTCGTCTGGATCAGGCATGTACGCTGCGACGTAAACGCCACAATCTCTACAGACAATGAAGTCGCAAGATCCTATTCCGAACTGATAGCGATTGATAGCCTCGGGCACGTTGAGCGATATTTCAAGGAAACCAGCAGGATCCGAAACCGCACGGGTTTGATGCTTGCGGCAGAATGTGCACTGGCACGCTCGGGTCCGGGAATTTTCTGGCGGGGTACATGTCCGGTAGGTCACACCAATGTTGCCGCAGTGGCAACCGCCGTGAAGCTCAAGCATTGGGATATTAGCCTTCATGACGCAACTTACGATAATGGGCGGCGGGAGTTGGTGGCCGCCCAAGCCTCTGGGTTCAATGGGAAGCGTGGCATCTGACCGGAAAGAGCTGTGAGGATCTGGTCAGCAGCAGATTGAGATGACGCAATTGACGATTCTTCGGTGCCGCCCGCGATGTGTGGCGAAAAAGTGACCTTTGGATTTTTGAGCAACGGGTGATCTGTTGGGAGCGGCTCCGGGAAAACCACGTCAAGTCCTGCACCGAATAGGTGTCCGCTATCGAGTGCCTGGCCGAGTGCGTCGATATCGAGGACATGGCCGCGTCCTGTGTTGACGACAATCGCGCCCTTCGGCAACGCAGCAAGTTCGTCTTTGCCGATCATGAGACGGGTTTCGTCCGTCAGCTCCGGTACGAGAACGAGAATCTGGCTCTGCCGGAGCATATGGTGCAAATCGTTACACATCTCCACATCGGCCAATTGCGCCAATCGCTGGTCAACATAGGGATCGTAACCAAGGACCTTGCAGCGGAACCCAAATTTTAGCTTGCGGGAAAGTTCTGAGCCAATGAAGCCAATGCCGATGATACCAACCGTTTTTCCGTCCAGTTGGACGCGCGGCAGATTCGAACGATGCTCCCAAGCTGTTGATTCGCGTGTCGCATTGTCCCCCCAGACCAAGTGCTTGGCAACTGCCAGAATTAGCATGATGCTGTGCTCGGATACAGGGATCCGGCCTATGCCACGATGGTTCACAACTATGATGCCATTCGAGGTTGCGGCAGCAACGTCAATATTGTCGGTGCCGAAACCAGATGTTGACACAATGACAAGGTCTCTGCCCACATCGAGGATGTTTTGAGTGACCCGCTCCGGTGTGCGTACCCACAGCGCTTTGGCACCGTGCAGCACCTGCTTGAGCTCATCATCGTTCGGGCTGTCGACGACGACTACGTCGCACCCGCCATCCTCAAGCAGCTTGTGTCCAACTTTGTTGTACATGGGCCGCCACAAAACGACTTTGGGTCTCGACATAGCTGGGACTCGACATAAGCTGGTGTTATCAAGATTAGTCTAGCATATCTTTTTTTGTGAGCTCGCTAAACAATGCCATGCTACCTCATGGTCCGCCATCACGTAGGTAGCAACCATTATTGCGCTCGCGTGGCTCTGCTACGTGATCAAGAGTTTTTCTAGCAGTTCTCTAATCTTCGGTGGTGGAGGCGTGGATTTGCGGGCTACGAGATCGAAGAATACGAGGTAAGCCTCGCCCGTTGCGGAGCACTCAGCAGAATCGGCATCAAAAATGCCGTTGAGGAAGACCACGGACGTATTACCGATCCGTTTAATGCTGGTACCAATGTCTACCGCACCTGGATAGCTCAGCTCGCGCCGATAGTCGACAATAATGCGCGCCAGGACAATATCCAGATTGCGATCTTGGTGCTCCTTGAACAGTGGCTGCAGGATCGCGGTGCGCCCTGCCTCGAAAAAAGTGGAATAGACAGCGTTGTTGACGTGACCGAGCGTGTCCTGGTCGTTGTATCGGATAGTATGCGACGTCCATGCCTTGTAGATGCCGCGGTCCGTCAAGTCATAGTCCGGCGTTTGTTTCGCGCTCATGGGCAATCACTTTTTCAGCTACTATGTTGCTAATTGTTATCGGAAAGTCCGTGGACGCGTTTGACTCGTGGAAAGTCAGGTTCAAGCACAATTTCACAAACTGCGAAACACGGTGACTGAATTCCCGTTGCCTGGTTGCAGCGGCTTCGTCGCTAGATTACTTCATCCCGTTTGTCATCTGTTTCGCCATAGCGCCTCAAAGTGGCTGGCCGCGTGCCTTCGTAGAGTCTGTCTATGTTGGCAGCGATCTTGGCGTTTTCCCTCTCAAACAGCGAGTTGCCGGCGAAATCGCTGTCCACGAGAAATGGGCCAAATTTTTGGACATCGAGAACCCAAATGCCTTGAGCCAATCCCAATTCGTCGACCCAATGGGCGGCAGCCACCTGCGTGATTCCGCGTCCGAGGAGTGCCCCCGTGCCATAGCCGACGGTGGTCAAGTAAATGGCATTGTTGGGGACGAAAACCGACTTGTAGATATCGCTCGACATCCCCCCTTTACCAATGATCACATTGCAGCCCGAGATTTTGAACCAACCGTCGAGCCACTTGGCAAAGCGGAAGGACGCCGTCGCCGTTACCGCACCCACCTTCAACGTTCCATCGTCCTCAATCGTTGCTGCTGGCGAACAGTGGAAGTTGGCCGTGCCCAATTCCATTGGTGGAACTGGTAGCGGATGGCCATCTTCTACGGCACGCTTGTACACACCTTCGCGGGCTGTAAATACGCGCCCGTTCAGATAAACAACAGTACCGATTTGGAGAGCGCGAAGCTCGTCTGTCGTTGCCGGGAGCGACAGCATCGCAGTTTTCAATGTTCCATTCGACATAATGGGTTCCATTGGTTGGGTGATCATGAAGGTGTGAGTTGGATCGGGAGTGTCGTGGGACCTCTAAGCGTCAGACCGTCGGCCCATGCCGCGTCGCCGTCGAGTTGCATCGTTGGATAAGCACGATGTAACGCCGGTAGAGCGATCGAGGCTTCCATTCTGGCGAGGGGGGCCCCCAGACAAAAGTGTGCGCCGTAGCCAAATGTCACGTGGTGATTCGGCGTGCGTGTGATGTCGAGTGTCTCGGGTGCCTCGAAGGCGGCAGGATCACGGTTCGCCGACGCGATCATGGCATAGATGCGCTGGCCTTCTTCCACGCACAATCCCGCTATGCGGTGATCTTTCTTGGCAATACGGACCATCGACGGCGTTGGCCCGTCATATCTTAGGAATTCTTCGATTGCGAGACTGATCGCTTCTCTGTTTTCTAGCTGAACAAAGTGGCGGCGCTGTTCGGAATTGTTGATGAGATGCAGCGATGCCATGCTAATCAGGTTTGTCGTTGTCTCATGGCCTGCAAATAGAAACAAGATCGATGTTGCGATCAGTTCTTCGTCAGACAAGCGGCCTCCATCGTCGTGGGCGGTCACCAACATCCCAAGCACGGTGTCACGTGGCTGGAGCCGCTGTGTATCGATTAACTTTTGAAACATGGCCGCCATTGCCTCGGCGCCCGCGCGCGCCCGGTCGTATTTGTCCGGAGTGTTCTGTGCTGAGCCGATGAACAACTTGATTTCGTCGGACCAGAATTTGACTTGTCGCAGATGGTCGCGCGGAACGCCCAGCATATCCATAATCACGTAAGCGGGCAGCTTGTTTGAAAAATCTGCTACGAGGTCAATTGTATTTTGGCCTTCCAGTTCAGAAAGGAGTTGGGCGACGATGTTCTCTACATTTGGCCGAATCTTCTGTAGTGAGGCTGAAGTAAAGGCACGTGATGCCAACCTCCGAAGGCGTGTGTGATCTGGCGGATCGCGAAAGACGAGCCAGTTGCCAAGATAGCGCATCAGCGTCGAAATTTTGGACCGCGTGACGTCTGTTTGGGCCTCGTAGAAAGGTGTTACTGTGTCCGACGACAGACCATTGTCGAGCAAAACCGTGCGGACATCGTCGTAGCGGGTGACGACCCAGGCCTTCAGCGCAGGACTCCAATGGACGGGATCTGAGCGACGGAGGCGGGCCAAGATCTGATAGGGGTTCATCGCGAACGATGGCACCTTAGGATCGAGAAAAGGCTGGTCGAGGGAATATGGCATTCAGGTGGGTCCCTGTCCTATTCCGCCGCTTGTGTTTGGGGCACATCCCATGATGGTGTAGTACGGCGTGAGTAGTTGGTGAACCACATTGGATCCGTGCGATAGTTGACTTTGCCGTCGGCAAAAACACGTGCCACGGCACGGCGGGACGATAAGCAGAACATGTGAACGCTCATGGGCATGCCGCCAGTGTGGCAATAACCGACTTCGATGTGGCAGTCGACAACCATGGATGATCCCATGAATCCCATAGCACCCATGCCAGTGCTGTTGCCGAGCACTGCAAGTTCGTCTTCGAGCGCCGCGATTTTAGGATCCGGATTCTTGGAACCTACTGTTCGAAGACACGCAGCCTGCTTGCCGAGTACGACGCATGTGTCTTTTGAACCGCCGATCCCAATCCCAACAATCGCTGGTTGGCAGGCCAACCCGCGCTTGCCAAACGCGATCAAAGTGTCGAGATAGAACCTCTTGATTCCGTCGATGCCATCGCCTGGAAACAGCATCCGGTAATCGGTTCCAAACAATCCACCTTTGTGTACAGTCGTCAAGTCCACCCAATCACCTTCTGGATGAAAGCTATATTCAATTTCGGGGGCATTGATACCGACGTTGTTGTCGTGATCGGTTCGCCAAAGTGGATGCACACGGTTGGGTCTGAGTGGCACGTTCCGTGTGGCATTGGCTGTCGCAGTTCGCAAGGCGGTCTCAAGGGCTACTGGGCCACCTTCGATTTGTGCGTTGTTGCCCATCTTGATATACCATCGTGGAAGGCCGGTATCGCCGCACATGGCGCGGCGGTCTTCTTTTGCTGCCTTGTAATTGTCGAGCATGGCACGGATTACGAACGCGGATAGCTCTCCGCTCTCGGTAGCGGCAATCTTCTCGAGACCTGTGAGATAGTCGTCCGGAATTTCTATTGCCGCCTTGGCCATAAGCTCTTCGGCGGTTGCTTGCAGCGTAGCGAGCGGGATTGGCATAGGGCACCTTTGTGTAGGCGTGTGTTTTCTGGCTCAACAGGCATTTTCGAGCCTTACGATTAGATGTGCAAGTGGCGCTTGTCTCTCATCGGCATCTGGAAATACTTTGCGCGTTGGCGTAGCGGGCCCAAGATCTCGCGCCCACAGACCTGACGCCGGGGCGAAGTAAAGATTTACTGCTGATCCTGCTCGGCGGAACCACTGGGCGAGGCAGAATTTTTATCGCTGCCTTTTGATGCACCGCTCCCTATTCTGCAGCATTAGCGTCCGCCATGATCGTTTCGCCGGGCTTGACTATTGTGAACGCAACAGGAGCGTCGTCGATTTTAACCTTTCCCTCGGTTAGTTTTGCTACCGTATAGCGCGAAGTTTCCAGTTCACCCTCGCCCGTGAAATCTTCACGGTAGTGGGCTCCTCGACTATTCTCTCGCTGCAATGCCGCCATGGTAATTACGCGTGAGATTTCGATCAATGAGCGCAGGTTGAGCCAGTCGTGCCAGGTCAGATTGAATGCACGGTCGGACCCTGAGACGCCAACTTGAAGCAAATCAGATTCAAGCTCATCAAGCGCGCTCAGCGCGCGACGAAGTCCGGCATCGTCGCGTAGAACACCAACGTCGTCCCACATTGCGTCCTGTAGGCGATCGCGCAACGCATGAATATTGCCGCTCGCGCGTCTCATCGGATACAACGCGCGTGACATTTCTTCCGCGAGAACAGCTTCATCCGGTTGGCGCCAATACGGATTATGCGCAATGAACGTCGGCATGTTATCGCCGGCGATGCCTCCAAAAACAGTGGAATTGGCTATGCCGTTACCTCCGAGTCGATTGGCTCCGTGTACACCGCCTGCGTCTTCGCCGGCCACGAACAGGCCCGGAATGCTCGTCGACGTGTCGGAGTCACAGACCACGCCACCCATGTGGTAGTGAGCAGTCGGTACGACTTCCACGAGTCCGCCTGCCAGGTCGAAGCCACAATCTGCGCATCTGTCGACCATACCTTTGAATTTCTCTGCCACAGATTCTGGGCCGAGGTGCTCCATTTGGATATAAAGCCCGCCATTTGGTGCTGTGCGGCCAGCTCGCATCTCCGCATACATTGCCCGCGATACGACATCGCGTGTCGCGCGTTCCAGATTTTCGTCGTAGTTGCCCATAAAGCGATGTTTCTCGCCGTTCAGCAAATAACCACCGGCGCCACGTAGCCCTTCTTCGAGGACAGTTCCCGTCATACGGGTTTCTGTGCCGGCCAGGAGCCCGGTAGGGTGGAACTGCACCATCTCCATGTCGCGGAGAACGAGACCTGCACGCTGGGCCATCGCAAGACCATCCATGGATTTATCACCTGATGGGGTGTGATAGCGATACATGGTAGGTCCACCACCGGTCGCGAGCAGCACAGCCTTTGCTTCGACGAGGCAGAACTGCCCTGAGCGAACATCAATCAACAGAACGCCAGCGATACTGTCTCCCGACTTGTCTGGAATGAATGCCACTGCACGGTGTTCTTCGAGACGCTGAATGTCACGTGACCAAACTTGCTCCATAAGCCGGTTGACGATCTCTATGCCTGTAAGATCACCTTTGTGAACAGTTCGGTCAAAAGTTTGGCCCGCGAACGCCTTGCCATGAAGAGTGCCGTCAGGGTTGCGGTCGAAAAAGCAGCCAATTTCGTTCTCCAATTCGCGAATGCGTTCGACGGCTTTGCTAACAAGGGTCCAGGCGAGACCTTGATCTGGCAACCACTTGCCTCCGTGGATAGTGTCCATGAAATGGCGTTCAACCGAGTCGGCTGGATGCACTGCAACATTGTATCCACCTTGGACCATACGACTACAGCCGGACTTGCCGAGTAATCCTTTGCTTGCGATTGTAATGGTAAGATCCGGCGCCCGCTGATGAGCATGCAGCGCCGCGAACAGCCCAGCTCCTCCGGCACCCAGTATCAGAATATCGCTTCGGAAACGCTCAATCATAGAGTGGTCTCGAACAAGCCTCGGTCCGCACTAGAGGACGCGCAGCAGGAATAGTGCTGCCAGCAGGATTGACATTAAAACAGTAATCGTTGCCAGCCGTTTTTGGTTCGGTTCCCAGGGCAAATTCTCGATAAGAAGCACTCGAATGCCGCCAAGGAGATGGATCGCGAGCAAAAAAATGAGGCCGGTTTCCGCAAACTTGACCGTCGGATTATCGGTCCACGTCAAGAAGCCAGCAAGCTTGGATTCGCCCTCTATTGCGAGACCGAGTGCCAAGAAATGGAATGGTAAGAAGCACGCGAGCAGGATTCCAGAAATACGATGCATGAGCGCCGCAACCCATAGCGGATCGCGCCGGTGTCCGGTTTGACGGGGCATCTCCACTGGTAAGCTCATGCAATCACCACTGCGGCGACGGCTCTGAGGCCAAGCATGACTAGCACAACGGTGAACGCGATGGCGAGAATGTCGGCTGCTGATTCACCTAGCGGCGTCCACTCGAGTAAGATGCTGCGCAGGCCGATTGCGCCATGCGTTGAGGCAAGCAAAACGAATACGGCGTAGAATGCACCCCAACCGATGCTCCCACGTGTTCGCATCAGGATGTCCTCTGCTGAAAGTCCACCGGATACGGCATAAAAAATAACTGCGATGTGAGCCAGAATAAACGGTATCATGACCAAGGCCGTCGCGCGTTGAATGATGTAGAGGCGTAGTGACGTCATGCCAATTCCCCTCGGATGTAGCTTTTCATTGTCAGGCGCTTTAAGCCGGCGATAGAGGCTGTCGGATTGAGACCTTGTGGGCAGTGCGCTTCGCAGCTTTGATGGGTATGACAGGCATGGCAACCGCCGTCCGACGCGACAGCTTTCATTCGCGCATTTTGTCCTCCATCTCGGGCATCGTTTATCAACGACCAAGCCCGATTGAGGGCGGCTGGGCCGACATAGTTAGAGTTCCAACGCACAGTATCGCATGCAGCAAAGCAAATGCCGCAATTGATACATTCGATAGCCTTATCTACCTCGATCCGAGCAGCGCTATGTGGTTTAATCGAAGCTACGCCCTCGTGTCTGGACAGCGTTGGTTGGAATGCGCCATGCGCCTGCTGCCACTTTTCGAAGAAGCGCGACATATCTGTTGCCAGATCCTTGATGACCGGCAAATTCGAGAGCGGCGCGATTTCAATCTTATCTTTTTCGAGCACCTTCGAGACGTGGGTGCGGCATGTCCAGCGCGGCCGGCCATTGACTGTCATTGCACATGAACCGCAGACGCCGACGCGACAGGCATAGCGATACGAGAGAGTCGGGTCCAGATAGCGCTGAATCCAGGTTACAACATCCAGCACCGTCTGGTTGGCCCGCTGAGGTACACGGAAAATCTGGTACGCGCCGTCGTCGTTGCCCCGCCAGACGTGAACATTCATCACAATCGAGTCTAGCTCTGGCGTGTCTTTGGATGACATCGTGGATCTGTCCGTGTGTCGTGTTGTCGGTTGGCCGAGATTCGGTTGGTAGAGTTCGGTGCTCACCCAGGCGGCCCACTTCTTTGTTGGAGATCGATTGCCTGCTTGGTTGCCTGCTTACGAGATTACCGTAACAAATATTGCGCGAGGTGTAGACAGCGATGTGTGTACAGCGATGAGGTGTCGCGAGAGGCCTAAACTTCAAAATCAGCCTGCAAAGTGGTTGAAGAGGCTTAAGGAGGTTCAAACGGGCCCAAAGAGGCTCAAAGAGGTTCAAAGTGGTTCAAAGTGGTCAATGTGGCGATCAATTATTGCCTGCACGCCCGTCATTCGCGCCCGACCGTGAGTAGACCAGCTCAATGTGCAATGGTAGCCTTTCACACATCGAAGCGTAGGGCGTCTGAAATCGACGTTAGTCGCGTATGTCGCGCAGCGAGCACTGCGTGTTAGAATTGGGAGGACTTCATGCAAAGATCGTTCATGCGCTTGGCCCTGGCCATAGGGTGCATTGGTGCGGTCGGATCAGTAGACGCGGTACACGCTCAAGAGTTCCGATTGCGTTGGGGCCACTACCTTGGAAACTACACTTTTCTGGACGTTGAAAAACAGTTTGCCAAAAATGTTGAGGCGCGCACAAACGGTCGCGTGAAGATCGATATCACGTTTGCTGGTGGTTTAGGTAAAGGCAATGAGCTGCTTCCACTCGCAGGTCGAGGTGCAATCGACATGGCGTCCATTGCACCCGGCTATTACGCGCAAAGATTGCCCTTCTGGAAGGCGTATCAGCTGCCATTTGTCTTTCCGTCACCGAAAAAGGCGATGGATATTTCAGCGGCATCTTATCAGGAGTTGCCTGTTTTCAAGGAAGAGTTGGACAGAAACGGCGTCGTTTTTCTATTTCAGCAGCCGCTAGGTGAATACTTTCTGACCGGCAAGTCGCCGGACTGTGATACGATGGCCGGACTTAAGGGCAAAAAGATTCGTAGTTTCGGTGCGGACGTCCCTAAGCTCCATAGCGCCGTTGGCGCGGTGCCAGTCTCGGTTGGCGTCGGCGCTGTCTACGAAGCGCTACAGCGCGGCTCTCTCGATTACTCGTTCCTCAACCGCGGCAATATCACATCCAACCGCCTTTACGAACCAGGCAAGTACAGTTGTGGGCCGATTATGTCGATTGCCGGCCATCTGATCGTCGTCGGAAAGCGCACTTGGAATAAGCTGCCGGACGATATCAAAACTATTATGATCGACGAAGGTCAGAAATCCGGTAAGGAATATATTTCATGGATCGACGCGGCTGAGAGCAAAGCGCAAACGGACGCGGAAGCCAAAGGCGCGGTGTTCAAGCCCTTCAAGCCTGGTGAGATGGAGAAATGGCGCAAAACAGCACCTGATTTGTTGCAGGAGTGGGCGGACTCCATGAAAAGCAAAGGCATGGGCGATAAGGCTAGCGAAGTCGCTGCCTTCTGGAAGTCTAAGATCGCCAAATAATCTGACCGGAAGACTGCATTTCTGATTCGGCGGCACGTTTGTCGCTTCTCGGCTTTCACAAAATGCGCCGCCGGATCTAACCCTTGAGAGGGTCAATCGACCGATCCAAATCCAAGACGTTGCCCTTGAAAGTGCTTGCTGCCATCATTGAACGTCTTGCACTCGCCATCTTGCTGATCGGCGGCCTGGGGCTCCTAATGTCGATGTTTCTCGGAGTCGGCGATGTCGTGGGAACACAGTTGCTGCAATCGCCGCTGCCCGGTGCTCGGGAGCTGACAGAGAGCACGATGGTCTTGATCGTGTTCGGAGCGCTTGCCTACGCGCAGATTAGGCGTAGCCACATTCGAGTAGAGTTGCTTTATACCCGCGTTGGACCGCGTGCCCAGGCAGCCATGGATGTGTTCGCCGATTTGGCGGCAGTTCTGTTTTTTGGTTTGCTGCTCTGGCAGGCCACACTTGAGGCAATCATCAGCGTTGAACTTGACGAAGCCACGGTGGGATTAATCCGCTTTCCGCTTTATCCCGCACGCATCATCCTTGCGGCGGGGACGGCGTTGCTGATCGTTCGGCTCTTGATCGACCTAATAATCGATTTCAATCGCTTCCGGACAGGCGCCTTCCCGTCTGCTGCGATTTCGGAGATGCCAGATATTCCGCTCGAGGGTCATTCGAGCGGTGATGACGAGTCCCATAGACCCTAGAGAGGATCGCGAAGTGCTCGACCCGGTCACGACGGGCGTCATTGTGTTTGTCGCTTTGTTCTTCATGCTAGCGGTTGGCGTCCACATAGGCGTTGCGCTCGGGCTTGGTGGCATTTTAGGGATGTATTTGACGATCGGTCCGGACGCTGCCTGGGCCCAGTTGGCAACGGTTCCATTCAGTACAACAAACTCGTTTACGTTAGCAGTTATCCCGCTCTTCATTCTGATGGGGGCGCTTTCAAATCAGGCGGGCCTCACCACCGATCTCTATCGCGCGGCCTACAATTGGTTGGGGCGTCTGCACGGCGGGCTTGCGATGGCAACCACCCTGGCATCAGCCGCGTTCGGAGCCGCCTGTGGGTCGACGATTGTGAACGCGGCCGTTTTCACCCGAATGGCCATGCCAGAAATGACGCGGTTTGGCTACGACAAGCGCTTGAGCGCTGGATGTATTGCCGCGTCTGGGACATTGGCATCGCTCATACCTCCAAGCATTTTGATGGTCATTTACGCCGTCATCACGGAGCAATCGGTTGCGCTGCTTCTGGTGGCGGGACTGATCCCTGGCCTTTTATCCGCGGCAATTTACATGGCGGGAATTTATCTGCGTGTGCGCGCAAATCCGGCATTGGCGCCGATTTCAGACATTCGTGTTTCAACCGCTGAGAAATTGCGTTCCCTCTTGGGGGTCTGGGGTATTGGATTTCTCTTTGTGCTGGTGATCGGAGGCATATACACGGGCTTTTTCATTCCAACTTACGCCGGTGCCGTAGGGGCGTTCGGCGCATTCCTCATCGTGCTGGGTAAGGGGCGGGTGACCAGGAAAATGCTCGTCGACACCTTTAAGGAGGCCGGTGTTACCACGACGACTATATTTATTATTGTTATCGGCGGGATTTTGTTTGCGCGATTTCTGACCTACACGGGGCTCGTCAGCGAGATTTCAGGATGGCTTTTGGGCCTCGGTCTTCCGCCCTACATGTACCTCCTGGCGTTCGCACTCATCTATTTGCTGCTAGGCATGCTGATAGACCCGATTGCTATAATGGTGATGACCCTACCCGTTATGTTCCCAATCATGACTGGCGTAGGATATGATCCAATTTGGCTTGGCGTTATCGCGATCAAGTTGGCGGAGATTTCGCTCATCACGCCGCCAGTTGGGCTCAACGTCTATGTCGTGCGCAGTGCATCTCCGGTGCCTCTCTCTTTGGAGGACGTCTTCGCGGGTGTATGGCCCTTTTTGTTGTTGGATGCCGTGACCTTGGCGCTTCTGATCATCTTTCCCGAAATCGTGCTTTTTTTGCCGCGGCTTATGCACTAGGGGGCGTGCCAACCAACCCCGAATGTCCTGGAAATCAGGACCGAAGCAACCCATATGATGCGGCTATGGCTCGGTGAACTTGAGGCCCCTTCTGCCTCGAGATCCATAAGGGCCGGAGGTTAGTCGACACATGAAGAGATGGATCATGGCCGATACCAGCGTTCTACCCGCAAAAGAGACACATCACGAAGGTTACCGTGTTCGCGTCGGGCCAGAACCTCAGCGCATTCGTGCCGTGGTCAACGGCGAAACCGTCGCGGAGAGTTCTGATGTTCTGGTTATGCATGAGACGCGACTACCGCCAGTGTTTTACTTCCCGCGCGGCGACGTCAATATGTCCTATATGGAGCCGACTTCGCTGAAGACGCATTGTCCGTTCAAAGGCAATGCTACGTATTGGTCTCTCAAGGTCGGCGATCGTTTAGTTCCTGACGCAGCATGGAGCTACGAGGAGCCGTTCGATGAATCGGCCATGGTTAGGCAGTACGTCGCCTTTTACTGGGATGCGATCGATAGCTGGTATGCCGATGAGCTGCAACTTTCTGAGCGTCCTGGGCACTCTGGCGATGCAGCACCTAATCCATTTATTGATTGGTTGATAGAAGATGCGTGGCAGCCGAAGTCCGTCCCGGAGCTTCTTGCGCGACTGTCGACCACGCTTCAGAAGAATGCTTTTCCGGTTTCGCGCGTCAGACTCCTCATTCAGACCCTTAATCCACAACTCTTTGCGATGAGCTATACGTGGCACCGCGATGTCGAGGGCATCGAGGAATATCAGGCCACACACGCTGGCTTGCAGACATCACAATTTCTGGACAGCCCCTTCGCCGCAATTTTGCGTGGGGAAGGTGGAATTCGCCGTCGACTCGAAGGTCCCAACCCGAAGTTGGATTTTCCAATATTGCATGACCTTCTGGCAGAGGGCGCTACGGACTACGTTGCTGTGCCGATGCGTTTTTCGGACGGGCAGATCAACATTTTAGTTCTGGTATCAGATCGAGCAGGCGGCTTTACCACGGAGCAGCTCGGTCAACTCTACGAGATATTGGCGAACCTCAGTCGTCTCCTGGAGGCCCACGCCCAACGAGTATCGTCTCTTAGTCTTTTGCAGACCTACCTCGGACGAAACGCCGGTCGACGTGTCATCGACGGCCTGGTGAAACGTGGTGACGGCGAAGAGTTGCGTGCGGTCATTTGGTTTTCTGACCTGCGCGGGTCAACTTCCATGGCCGAGCGGTTGTCGCGGGAGGAATATCTCTCGGCTCTCAATGACTATTTTGACAGTGTCGCTGGGGCGGTGATCGAGCATGGTGGTGAGGTTCTGAAGTTTATTGGTGACGCCGTACTCGCCATTTTTGCTATTGAGGAGGACGATGGAGCGGAATGCGCCGCATGCGAGCGTGCCTTGGCGGCTGTGCAAGATGCCGAAAAAAGGATCGCTCATGCGAATGGCACACGTTCGGCTCAAGATCAGCCAACGCTTAGATTTGGAACCGCGCTACACATCGGGGCGCTGACCTATGGTAACATAGGTACTCCTCGCAGGCTCGACTTCACTGTCATAGGTCCAGCTGTAAATGAAGCCTCTCGTATTGAGGCACTGTGCAAATCGCTCGGCAAGTCCGTGCTGATATCTGAGGCATTTGCGGCGAGCTCTCCGGAGGCCGGTCTTACCTCACTCGGCAGGCATTCGTTGCGAGATGTAAAGGATGAGCAGGAACTTTTTACTCTATCCTAACGCGACGTGCCTGCCATCACATTTTTGAGATATCCGACCACGATCAAATTCGTCGTCAAAAAACTTTTGTCACCGTCTTTTATGTCCTAAGCTCCCATAGTCTGACGGTCGCGGAATTCGGATATTCAGGGCCAAGTGGCTCGCGCTCATTGCTGTCTGAACGACTCATTCGCGACAATCTGCTGAAAACTCCACGGATTGAGCGGCCGTGAGATAGATAATCGCCTTGAGGAGAGGAAAACCCATGTACAAACGGCTTGTAGCGTCCACGGTGCTGGCCGCATCAGCGGGAGTTGCCAGTATCGGTCCGGTGATGGGCGCAGAGAATATTCAGTGGTGGCACGCGATGGGCGGCGTTAACGGCGAGCGCGTCAACAAAATTGCCAATGACTTCAATGCCACTCAGTCGGACTACAAGATCGTGCCAGTCTACAAAGGCAACTACACTGAGACGATGACGGCCGCTGTCGCAGCCTTCCGCGCTCGTAAGCAGCCGCACATTGTACAGGTGTTCGAGGTTGGAACGGCAACCATGATGGCGGCCAAGGGCGCCATATACCCAGTTGAAGACCTTATGAAGGATTCTGGCGAGCCTTTCGACGCTGGCACGTATCTTCCTGCGGTGATCTCCTACTACCAGACGCCAGACGGCAAATTGCTGTCAATGCCGTTCAACAGTTCAACGCCAGTGCTCTGGTACAACAAAGATGCGTTGGCGAAGGCTGGCGTCGGCTCGCCACCCAAGACATGGGCCGATGTGAAGTCAGCTTCTGAGAAGCTTCTTGCCTCTGGCATGAAGTGCGGTTTTTCCTTCGGCTGGCAATCTTGGGTTATGATCGAAAACTTTAACGCTTGGCACAATCTGTCGATAGGGACCAGAGAGAACGGATTTGCCGGAATCGATACGGAGTTCAAGTTCAATAACGAGGCGACCAAGAAACATCTCGCCAACATTGCGGAATGGGGTAAATCAAAGATTTTCGTCTATGCCGGCCGACGCGGCGACAGCTTGCCTAAATTTACAACGGGTGAATGCGGCATGTGGTTGAACTCTTCGGCCTACTATGGCGGCATCAAAAAGCAGGCCAAGTTCGAGTTTGGCCAGACAATGTTGCCGTTCTACCCAGAAGTTGTAAAAGAGCCACAGAACTCTATCATCGGAGGTGCGACACTCTGGGTGCTGCGTGGCCATAAGCCTGCCGAGTACAAGGGCGTAGCCAAGTTTATGACTTACCTGTCGTCGCCCAAAGTGCAAGCGTGGTGGCATCAAGAAACCGGTTACGTGCCGATCACCAATGCGGCCTATGATTTGAGCAAAGAGCAAGGGTTTTATGAGAGAAACCCGGGCACAGATACGGCAATCAAACAACTGCGTCTCAATACACCGACACCCAATTCCAAAGGTCTACGCTTCGGGAATTTTGTCCAGATCCGCGATATCATCAACGAAGAAATGGAGAACGTCTGGAAGGGCAGCAAGACTGCCTCAGGTGCTCTCGACAGTGCTGTTTCGCGTGGCAACAAATTGCTTCGCAAGTTCGAAGCCGCAAATAAGTGAGTGAGTCGAGCCATGGCCACCCAAAGTACCGGAAGGACGGGCGGCCATGGATTAGATGGCCATGCATCAGTTGGCCGTTCGTCCTATGGCCATTCGTGCAATGGCCATTCGTCCAGTGGCAATGCGTTCTGCGCATTCTGAGCTGCGGATCAAACTTAAAGCAAATGGCATGCTGAAGCGGGTTCATTTCGGACCGTCTGTTCTCCCGTATCTTCTCGTTGCGCCCCAGATCCTGATAACGGTGGTCTTCTTCTTGTGGCCTGCAGTGCAGGCACTGTATCAGTCGTTGCTGATCCAGGATGCCTTCGGGCTTTCGACGAAGTTTGTTTGGTTTGACAACTTCAAGGCACTGTTCAGCGATCCGCTATATTTTGATGCATTCAAACGGACGATCGCCTTTTCGTTTTTTGTTGCTTTCCTTTCCATGTCGCTCGCACTTGTATTCGCCGCAATGGTCGACAGAATTGTAAGGGCGCGGATGGTTTACCAGACGCTTCTCATTTGGCCCTATGCCGTGGCTCCGGTTGTGGCTGGCGCGCTTTGGATGTTCATGTTCGATCCTACGCTTGGTATTGGCGCCTACTGGCTGCGCGGTTTCGGGTATGATTGGAATTTTCGCTTAAATGGAAATGAGGCGATGGCACTGATTGTGTTTGCTGCATCATGGAAACAGATCAGTTACAATTTTCTCTTTTTTTTGGCGGGCATGCACGCGATACCTCGCTCTTTGATCGAAGCCGCCGCGATTGACGGGGCAGGACCTTTTCGGCGCTTCACTTCAATTATTTTTCCGCTACTTTCCCCAACTACATTCTTTTTGCTAGTCGTCAATATCGTGTATGCATTCTTTGATACGTTTGGAATTGTACACGCGGTGACAAAAGGCGGACCTGGAAACGATACAGTGATTTTGGTCTATAAGGTGTTTAGTGATGGGTTCGTCGGACTCGATCTCGGCAGTTCGGCGGCGCAGTCCGTAATCCTGATGATAGTCGTTATCGGGTTGACGGTGGTCCAGTTTCGCTACGTGGAGAAACGGGTGGCGTATTGATGCGTAAGTTCGACAAATGATCGAGAACCGGCCATGGGTTACAGTAGCATCACATGCAACGATGATACTGGGCGTTCTTCTAGTCGCGTTTCCTGTATGGATCACTTTTGTTGCGGCTAGTCACGATCAGGTGCGTATTACTCAAGTTCCCCTGCCGCTTCTTCCCGGCGACCAATTCCTCGTGAATTTGAAGGCCGCTCTGTTTAGAGGCGTTGGAAACGCGCGTGAACAATCCGTCGGCTTGATGCTGTTCAATAGCTTGATCATGGCCTTGACGATCGCTGCCGGCAAGATCGTGATCTCCTTGCTTTCCGCATTTGCAATCGTGTATTTCCGCTTCCCGTTTCGTATGGCGTTTTTCTGGATGATATTCTTGACGCTCATGCTGCCAGTTGAAGTCCGTATTCTGCCAACTTTCGAAGTCGTGGCGGACCTTGATATTTTAAATAGTTATGTCGGACTCACTGTTCCGTTGATCGCATCGGCCACGGCCACATTCATGTTTCGTCAGGTGTTCCTTACGGTGCCTGATGAACTGCTCGAAGCGGCGCGCATCGATGGAGCAGGACCAATGCGGTTCTTCCGCGATATCCTGCTACCTCTTTCCCGCAACAATATTGCCGCGCTATTTGTCATTCTCTTCATTTATGGTTGGAACCAATATCTTTGGCCGCTGCTGATCACAACTGACAAAAGTATGTATACAATTGTGATGGGCATCAAGCAGATGCTGGAGGCGGCCGAGGAATCGCCCGAGTGGCATTTGATAATGATGACGACCCTGCTCGCGATGGTCCCACCAGTGATTGTCGTCGTCACTATGCAGCGCCTGTTCGTTAAAGGGCTGACAGAGACGGAGAAATAAATGGCGACTGTCGGCATTCGAGATGCCCGTAAGCGCTACGGCTCGACCCATGTCATTCACGGAATAGACATCGACATTGCGGACGGGGAATTCATCGTCGTGGTGGGCCCATCAGGATGTGGCAAATCCACCCTTTTGCGCATGGTTGCCGGTCTCGAATCCATCTCTAGTGGTGAAATCAGTATAGACGGCGAGGTAGTTAATAGGCTTGAGCCAATGGACCGCAATATCGCAATGGTCTTCCAGAACTACGCACTCTATCCACACATGAGTGTCTACAATAACATGGCTTATGGCCTCAAAAATCGGCGCGTGCCGCGAAATGAAATCGAACATAAAGTCCGCGAGGCAGCTGAGATCTTGGAGCTCGGAGAATTGCTAGAGCGCAAGCCGTCGCAGCTTTCCGGAGGTCAACGCCAGCGTGTTGCAATGGGCCGGGCCATTGTACGCAGTCCTAAGGTGTTTTTGTTTGATGAACCACTTTCCAATTTGGATGCGAAACTTCGGGTCAACATGCGCCTCGAGATCCGAAAATTACAACGTCGACTCGGGATCACGACAATCTACGTGACACACGACCAAGTCGAAGCCATGACTATGGCAGACAGGTTGGTAGTCATGAATGCTGGAGTTGCTGAGCAAATCGGAACGCCACGGGACATCTACAATGCTCCTGCCACAAAATTTGTCGCAAGTTTTATCGGCTCTCCGTCAATGAATTTTGTCGCAGCAGAGCGCGGCAGCGATGGAAGTAGTGTTCGGACACTTGGCATCGAACTAGATGTCACTCCGCTATCTGGCCATGGACCAATTGAACTTGGTATCCGGCCTGAGCATCTCGAGATCAAAGATGACGGTGAGATTGTGGTCGTTGTCGAGGCGGTCGAGAATTTGGGGGTCGATACGATTGTCTATGGTCGAGCGACAGCCAATGGCAACGAGCCAATTGTGATTCGCGTGACGGGAGATCGCGACTTCGAAACAGGGTCTTTAGTGCGAGTAGCTATCGCCGCAAATGACGTGCGGCTCTTCAACCCGCAGACAGGTCGGAGCATATAGGCGTAGCTCACGTCTCGCACTGACGTCGGTTTCGGTTGTCTCAGATCCCATCGCTGTCGATGCAATCGTTGCGCGGATCTGGTCGTTGATTGGCGGAAACGGCAACCAGGCAAATGTTCGCGCGCCTGTTGGATTGGATCGTCTAATTGGCACCGGCATCGGGTAGAATGTGCAAGCTGTCGATCACTTGTCGCCCGAGGTCCGGGTAATCAGTGATGATCCCGTCAACACCCATGGTCAGCAGGTTGCGCATATCTGCTTCATCATTGACCGTCCAGACAATGACCTTCAATCCGATCGATTTTGCTTCGGCAAGTTCTTGCGGGGTTAGATCGTGATAGTATGGTGCCCAAGTCTGACCACCCGCGGCCTTTATGGCACGCGGAGCAGAGTTCTGGTATTTGGCCAGATCGATACCTGCCAACCAAGGTGACAATCCTGGCTCGAGGCGCATCAAATTGTCCAGCCAGTCGCGCTCTGCCGTTAGAAAGCTCAATGCCAAATCTGGCGCGACCTGCCGGAGGTAAAGAAGACCACGCCAGTCAAAGCTTTGGACGCGACTCCTTGAGCGATAATTGTATTCATCCAGGATTTCCAGCAATGCTTTGGCGATGTCTTCAGGCGGAGATGTCTCGGCGTGCGCTTCCGGCGAAGTCTTTATCTCAATGTTGAGGCAGATCTCCGGTTGCCTGCCGAGCTGGGGCATCGCCAAAAGCTCGCGGAGCAGAGGGATTCGCGCTCCGTCGACCGGACTTTGCTCCGCAAACCTTGCGGCATATCGTGTGCCAGGCCTCAGCCGACCAATGTCAAAACTCTCGAGATCGCGCTTTGTTAGGTTTGCAAGCGGAGTAGCGAAGTCAATCCACGAGCCGTTCTTTCGAGTGACGTCCGGATTGAGGGTGCGGTCGTGGTGGATCACAACCTCGCCGTCGCGCAGTTGTCCAACATCGAGTTCGAGGCAGTCTACTCCAAGGCGAATTGCTTCGCGAAACCCGATGAGAGAATTCTCAGGTAGAAGGCCCCGCGCGCCCCGGTGGCCGTGAAGCTCGACCCTATGCCCATCAGTTGCCAACAGCACTTTACCCGGAAAAACTGCTGCCACGAAGAAAGTGGCAGCGTACACTAATACTCGCTGACACCGGCTCTTCACCGCCGTCGCCGCTGAGGTGGGAGGTCTGTGCAAATGCCTTCAAAGACTTCCGCCGCCATGCCGACCGACTCTGATAAGGTTGGGTGAGGGTGTACGGTCTTACCAATGTCCGTGGCGTCTGCGCCCATTTCGATTGCGAGGCAAACTTCGCCAATGAGGTCGCCGGCATGCGTTCCGACGATCCCTCCACCGATGCAGCGATGCGTCTCTGGATCGAACAGGAGCTTCGTGAATCCTTCGTCGCGACCATTCGCGATCGCTCGCCCCGAGGCAGCCCATGGAAAAACAGCTTTCGCCACTTCGATGCCCTTTGCCTTTGCCTCTGCCTCTGTCTGGCCGGCCCATGCAATTTCCGGATCCGTGTAGGCGACGGACGGAATCTGACGTGCATCGAAGTGACTTTTCCTTCCGGAAGCGGCCTCTGCAGCTACATGACCCTCATGCACTGCTTTGTGGGCGAGCATCGGTTGGCCGACGATGTCTCCGATCGCGAATACATTTGGAACGTTGGTGCGCATTTGACCGTCGACCGAAATGTATCCGCGTTTGCCAACTTCGACACCAGCCTTGTCGGCGGCAATTTTATTTCCATTGGGATTTCGCCCTACGGCTACCAGAACCGAGTCGTAGACAACAGTGCCGGACGGTGCATTGGGACCATCAAATGACACGTGTATGTCGTCAGCTTTTGCTGCAACAGCTGTAGTTCTTGTCTCCAGCATAATGTTGTCGAAACGGTGAGCGTTGACCTTTTGCCAGACTTTGACCAGATCGCGATCGGCGCCAAGCATCAACCCGTCGAGCATCTCTACCACGTCAATACGGCTGCCCAGTGTTGAGTAGACGTTGGCCATTTCAAGGCCGATTATACCGCCTCCTATCACGAGCATGCGTGATGGGATAGCTCGCAGCTCCAGTGCTCCAGTTGAGTCGACGATCCGAGGGTCTTCTGGAATAAACGGAAGCCTCGCTGCCTCGGAGCCGGCTGCAATGATGGCGTTATCAAATCTAATTAGGGTGCGCGGCCCGGCTGTTGGTTCGACGGCTATATGGTGGTTGTCGACAAACATTCCGGTCCCGGTCACGACATCGACCTTGCGCGCCTTGGCCATGCCCGCCAGTCCGCCCGTAAGCTTTCCCACGACCTTGTCTTTGTGCTGACGCAGGGTTTCGAGATCGATGTCCGGTGCGCCATAGGTGATGCCGTGTGTCGCCATCGCTTTAACTTCATCCATTACAGCTGCTGTATGGAGCAGCGTTTTGGATGGGATGCAGCCCACGTTGAGGCATACGCCGCCAAGAACGTTCCACCGTTCGACTAGAATTGTCTTCATACCAAGGTCGGCGGCCCGAAATGCTGCAGAATATCCGCCTGGTCCAGCTCCCAAAACAACAACATCACAGGCCAGGTCGCTGTTGCTGAGTTGGTTGTTCGTATGTGATTCCGCCACTGCCATGGTCGGGTTAACGGAAGTGGGAGAGTGGGCTGGGGATGACGGTATTGCACCGGATCCGACCGGTTCTGTTTGTTTGGCGGTGGCAGCGACGTCAGTTTCGCCAGCAGTTTCAAGTGTTAGAATCGCAGTGCCTTGCGAGACGTGGTCTCCCAATTGGACTCGCAGTTCAACCACGGTTCCAGCAACCGGTGCAGGCACGTCCATTGTTGCTTTGTCGCTTTCCAGCGTGACCAGCGGATCTTCAACAGCAACTGCACTACCTGCGGAGACATGAATTTCGATAATTGGCACCTCGTCGAAATCACCAATGTCAGGAACTCTTATCTCAGTGGTGCCCATTGGGCCAATCTCCAATTCGTCGGTTCGAAACGACTTCCGTCGGCTACTCTGCCGATCTCTCCGACTTGCATCTGTGCAATGTCGCAGTGATGCAAGCAAATCCTGAGGGTGTTTGGACTCACAGGACGAGCTGGCGAACGTCTTCGAGGAACTCACACAGGCGCCGGCTAAATCGGGCGGCCATTGCACCGTCTACGACGCGGTGATCGTAAGATAGACATACTGGTAGCATCATGCGTGGTCTGAAGTCCTCGCCGTTCCACACGGGCTTCATTGTGGAGCGTACGACACCTAGGATTGCGACTTCAGGAGCGTTTACGATGGGAGTGAAGTTGGTTCCCCCGATACCGCCGAGGCTCGATATCGAGAAGGTGCCGCCCTGCACATCCGCAGGGGTGATCTTGCCATCTCGCATACGCCCTGAGACTTCACCGAGTTCCTTCGATAACTCAATGATCCCTTTGCGGTCGACGTCTTTGATCGCCGGGACAACGAGACCATCCGGCGTGTCAACAGCTACGCCGATGTTGTAATATTTCTTGAAAATAAGTGTGTCGTTGTTCTGCCCGAGCGAAGCGTTAAACTGCGGAAATTCTTTGAGGCATGCGACAGAGGCTTTCAGGAGAAAAGACAGAAGTGTGACCCGATATCCCTGGGTTTTAGCTTTAGCATCCAAAGAGCGCCGATAGTCATCCAGTTCGGTGATGTCGGCTTCGTCGGTGTGGGTGACATGTGGTATGTTCAGCCAAGCACGATGCAAGTGCGGGCCCGACAGCTTCTTCAAGCGTGTGAGAGGTTTCTCTTCGATCGGGCCAAACTTTGAAAAGTCTTGGGCCGGAACCGGGGGAATACCCATTCCGCCAGCAGCTGGCGCCGGAGATTTACCGCCAGATGTCAGCGCGCGCTTGACGTCGTCCTTTGTGATCCGCCCCTTCGCGCCGCTTCCAGTAAGTTTGGTAAGATCGATGTCCAATTCGCGAGCGATCAACCTGACCGATGGGCTCGCATGAACACCGCCGAAGTCTACAGGCGGCGGAATTCCAGGTCGCTTAACCGTATCATTTGAATTTGGCGGTTGCGAAACTGAAGTTCTTGAGGGAGGAACGTCTGCGAGAACGCGTGTGGCTCCTTGCTCTGAGTGCGTGTCGGTAGCTTCCAATTTGCTCTCGCCCGCCTCTGCTACTTCGCCAGTGGTTTCGAGCCTTAGGATGCCGCTCCCTTCGCTCACACTATCACCTAGACTAACCAATACCTCGATGACCTTTCCTGCGTGAGGAGCAGGTACCTCCATGGTCGCCTTGTCGCTTTCCAATGTCACCAAGGGATCTTCCTGGGCCACCGTATCGCCGACTTGGACCAGGATCTCGATCACCGGAACATCATTGAATTCACCGATGTCAGGGACTTTAACTTCAATTAGGGACATGGTTGTTCGCTCGCTCTCCCGGACGGCCAGTTACAGTTCGGGCTGGCTCCCACAAATTATGCGCGTGCAGGGTCCAACTTTTGGGGATCAATACCATACTTTACTATCGCTTCGCCGACGGTTTTTGATGGTATCTTGTTTTCTTCGGCAAGTGCTTTAAGGGCGGCGATCGCGACGAAATGGCGATCTACCTCAAAGTGCGATCGCAAGCGCTTGCGGTAATCTGATCGTCCAAAACCATCGGTGCCGAGTACGTGGTAGCGATTTGGGACATACGGCCTGATCTGTTCTGAAACCAGTTTCATGTAGTCCGTCGACGCGATGATGGGGCCGTCGCAACCTTCTGAGAGGACCTCAGTGACGTAGGGTGTCCGGCCGGGTTCCTCCGGATGCAAAAGATTCCATCGGGCAACCGAGTCCGCTTCTCGCGCCAGTTCGTTGAAGCTGGTCACGGAGTAGATATCGGCGGAAACTCCATAATCCTGCTGTAACAGGTCCGCTCCAGCGATGACTTCGTTGAGGATGGCTCCGCTGCCTAAGAGTTTGACAGTGTGTCCAGATTTGTCCCGATCTGCGGCCTTCAGTCGGTAGATCCCTCTTATGATGCCATCAGTTGCGCCTTCAGGAATGGCAGGATGATGATAATTCTCATTGAGCGTTGTAATATAATAAAATACGTCCTCTTGCTCGACGACCATGCGACGAAGTCCATTCTGGATGATCACAGCAACTTCGTAAGCAAAAGTTGGGTCGTAGGAGACGCAGTTGGGGATCGTCGCAGCGAACAGGTGGCTGTGTCCGTCCTCGTGCTGCAGTCCTTCGCCGTTGAGCGTTGTTCGTCCAGATGTACCGCCAATTAGAAAGCCTCGCGCGCGACTGTCCCCCGCGGCCCAACAGAGATCGTGGACTCGCTGAAAACCGAACATCGAATAGAAGATGTAGAATGGTACCGTTATCACGTTCGAGGTAGAATAACTGGTCGCGGCGGCGATCCAAGATGACATGGCTCCAGCTTCGTTGATGCCCTCCTGCAGAACCTGGCCGGATTGGTCTTCCTTATAGTACATCAAAGTATCCGCGTCCTGCGGATGATAGAGCTGACCTACCTGACTGAAGATGCCGTACTGACGGAACATTCCCTCCATCCCGAAGGTACGGCTCTCGTCTGGCACAATCGGCACGATACGATTGCCCAATTCTTTATCGCGCATGAGCGCATTGAGAATGCGAACGAATGCCATCGTTGTAGAGATTTGCCTATCTCCCGATGACTCCAGCTGCCCCTTAAAGGTTGCAAGCGATGGTACATCCAGAGTTTCATCGGCCTTGCGTCGTCGCGAAGGTAGGTATCCTCCCAGAACCTTGCGCCGCGTATGAAGGTAAGCCTCTTCTGCCGAACCTGGTGGAAGTTTGATGAACGGGAGATCTGCAATTTCCTCGTCGCCCACCGGGATTTTGAAACGATCTCGAAATTGGGTTAGCGCATCGATATTCATTTTTTTTGCCTGGTGGGAAATCATCTGTCCTTCGCCGGCTGCTCCCATGCCATAGCCCTTTACGGTTTTCGCAAGAATGAGCGTAGGTTGGCCGACGTGGTCGACAGCCGCCTTGTAGGCCGCGTAAACTTTCAGCGAATCGTGTCCACCTCGCGTAAGCGCCCATATCTTGTCATCCGACCAGTCTGCGACCATCGCCGCCGTCTCGGGGTAGCGCCCGAAAAAGTGCTCACGCACGTAGGCGCCATTCTTGGATTTGAAATCTTGATAGTCACCGTCAACACACTCTTCCATCAATTGACGAAGGCGGCCAGTAGTATCGTGGGACAGTAACTCGTCCCACTGCGAGCCCCACAAGACTTTAATGACATTCCAGTCTGTTCCGCGAAAACTGCCTTCGAGTTCCTGAACGATCTTGCCGTTTCCACGTACAGGTCCGTCGAGTCGTTGCAGGTTGCAATTGATAACGAAAATCAAATTGTCGAGCTTCTCTCGACCGGCTAACGAAATGGCGCCCAGGCTTTCCGGTTCATCCATTTCGCCGTCGCCGCAGAACACCCAAACCTTGCGTCCGTCGGTATTCGCCAGGTCGCGATGGTGGAGGTACTTCAAAAATCTTGCGAGATAGATACCGGTGATAGGTCCCAAACCCATGGATACAGTGGGAAACTGCCAGAATTCCGGCATCAGCCAGGGATGCGGGTACGATGACAGGCCATTGCCATTCACTTCCTGTCGAAAATTTTCGAGCTGTGATTCTGTGAGCCTGCCCTCTAGGAACGCTCGCGCGTAAATGCCGGGCGAAGAATGGCCCTGATAATAGATAAGATCACCCCCATGCGTCTCAGAAGGTGCCCGCCAGAAATGATTGAAACCGGTGTCATAGAGTGTGGCTGCAGACTGGAATGATGCGATATGGCCGCCTAGCTCCGAGCTTTCCTTATTTGCGCGTAAGACTATCGCGGCCGCATTCCACCGCATGGCGGCCCTAATTCGACCTTCTAGATTTCGATCACCGGGATGATCGGGTTGCTTTTCTGGAGGAATGGTATTGATGTAGGCGGTATGGGCAGCAAAGGGTATCTTTGCCCCAGAGCGACGCGCCGTCGCAACAACATCCTCAAGGATGTCGTCGGCGGCACCCGTCCCCTCAAAGGCGATTACCGATTTGATGGCGTCGGTCCATTCTTTGCGTTCCGCAACATCATCCAAGCGAGCCATTGAGAGTCCTCCTGAGAGCATATCAGCGCTGCGGATTTTACGCGGTTGGGCGCGCGATTGCTGGGCGGGTTATCGATCGGGCGGCGTAGGGCGCATAATTGCCCGAGGGGGCGTGAAAGCTACGGTGCTCACACATCCCTTGAGCCAAACTGTAGTCGCTGCGCCCGCAGAATCAAACGCCTACATGATAGCCTTAAGTGTTCCGGCAAGGGGTTGTCCTGACAGGTCAGGGACTAGGCAGCTTCAATTGATGGGTCGGAACGGGTATTGGCGCGGCTGCGCCCAAGCATATTTCACCGGAGCTCGCGCGTTCGTTTCATCATTATGGCGCTGTCTTGCCTGCGATCCGATTCCTTCTTCTTCTAGATTCGCGCCGCCTCGCGCGCGCGGGAGGCATTCTTGTCCGTGGTCTTGTCATCGGTTGAATCGTCAGATCCGCGGGGCGAGACCAACACCTTAGGTTCGGCCTGCTGTTGACGCACGCTTGATGTTGATCCCTGGGAAGTCGCCGGCGAGCTGACCTCGGCTGACGATGGTGTCTTATCTACCGCCGTTGGCCCCGTTCTGGCACTAGCCGCGGCTTCTCTAACTGTGCCCTTCTCTTGGGACGTCGCGTCGGGAGCTTGCCGATCCGATAAAATAGTTCTCGTCTCAGGCGTTTTTGTTGATGGTGTCACCGTGGAACTTGGGGACGTCACATCTGAGCCTCTTTCGAGGGATTCCGCTCCAATCGACCGATCCCCGGACTGGGGGCTGTCTTTTTCGACTTCTACGGCTGGCGGAATTTCTGCCTTATTTGACTGTACGACGGAATCTGATGAGGGCGGTTCTGAGGTCGAAGCGATCGAGGAAGTCGTCATTGCGGAGTTTTCACTCGGGGATCGCCTGTTGAGTATCTCATCGTTCAGCGACGCTGGAGCCGGGGTGACGTCAACTGCTGTCTGGGCGACGGTCATCTCCGATTCTGTCGTCAGCATCGTTTCGGGTCGAACGCCCAGTTTGACGAGTTCCTCTATCTTTTGCGCGAGAAACTCTTTGTCGCGCGGTCCGGTGGTTTCGACGGGCACGCGCCACTGGAATGCATCAAGTGCTCCTGAAACGGGTGAAACCGGTTGCCAATCATCGGACGTGATGCCATCCGCGGTCCATGCCGGGTCGCGTGGTGCATTTACTGCCCGTGCTAGCCACTCTCGCACCGCGCCGGGATTATTGTGCTGCTCACCCTCAATACGCGCCATGAGCGTGCAAATTCGTTGTGTTAGTCTGCCCTCCATCAACGGTTCGAGAGCTTCTCTTGCAACGTCGTACTGTTGAGACTCAATCGCGGCGTTAGCGACGGCAATCGGACTTTCAATGGAATTTGGTGCCAATGCTGCAAGCTCACGTACGCGCTGCAATCGGTCGCGGGGGCTGTTGCCCATGCGGGCGTACGCATAGGCGATGGCAAGGTCTGGATGTGGGGATTTGCGCCACGTCTTTTGTATGACACGCGTCGCTTTGGGCGTGCTGCCTCGCGCTGCCAATATCCGTCCAGCGATTGCAGCAGCGGGCACGAGGTTGGAAGCGAGCGTATGTGCTTCGAGTGCCAGGTTCATTGCTTTTTCTGGATCGCTATCCTCGAGTTCCTGGGCCTGTCCAGAAAGCAGCACTGCACGTCGACGATCCGCCAACGGTTTCTCGATGTGACCATGCTTCTTTGCGACTGCAAGCGTGTCCAGTGCCCCCGCCCAATCCGACTCACGGCACTGGATATCGAAGAGTGCATCGACTGGCCAGGTCAACTTGGGATTGAGCTTTATCGCTCGCTCAGCAAATTGGTGGGCAGCCTCCTGTTCGCCTTCGCGTTCGGCTTCAAGGAACAATCCTCTGAGCCCGAGAGCCTCTGTGTCCGGTGACCCAAGCATCGCTTCAAAAATTCTACGAGAGGTTGTGCGATCACCAGCCAGTTGGGCTGCCTGGGCGCGCAGTAAGTGAGTCATTGGCTCGTTGGGTAAGGATTTTCGGGCTTGGATGGCGTACCGTGTGGCTAGTGCCCGGTCGCCAGCGCCAATCGCGATCATACCACTCGAAAGGGCCTCTAGACCGCGTTTTTCGCGTCGTCTATTGAAGAAACTGCTGATCGCAGCGGGGCCCTGCCATATACCACGCAAGGCTGCCCAGAGCAGGACTAGGCCGGCCCCCACTAAAGACACAATGATTGTCATCTGGAAGACATCAGTATCCCAAATGTAGCCCTGCCAATTGATGACGATGCTGCCAGGATTGTCGGCGAGCCAACCGAGAGCGAACGCAAGACCGGCAACGAGTAGGAAATAGAGGACAAGACGCAGCATGAATTAGCCCTTTTTGCCGGCTTGGGAACTGAGTGATGACTTAAGTTCACGTTCGATTGTAGCGATCGCGCGATCTACGCCAACCCGGGCTGCAACTCGATCGAGCCAAGCCTGGGCCGGTTTGACTGATTTCTCGGGCAACTTCTGAGCTTCAGCCAGCGCTCCTGTCAGATTACCGTCTTTAAGCCGATTTTCGATCCTGGCGACAGTCGCTTCGGTTGATTTGTCGGAGATTGGGACGTCCGCCCTACGTATGCGAACGAAAGATTGCGCGCCGCCGAGTAACCGATCAATCATCGTCGCATCTTTCTTTTCTGTTTCGGCACGTATGATCGCGTAGGCGAGTTTGCCGAACTCGCTGCTTAATTGTGAAGCACTCGGCACGCCTTCCGCCTGAAACTTTTCCAAGGCCGTGAGATCGACGGTGTCGCCGAGCATTTGTTTGACTTCAGCAAGCTCCGCGTCGTACGGACCTCCTCGGTCTAGAATGCGTTTAAGATTACCGAGTTCAAGTGCCATAACGATCCGTTCGGCATTTGTCTTACGAGCAATTTCGGCCTTCACAACATTGCTGAGTTGCGACTTGAGAGCGGCGATCTCCGAGCTTACAGGTTTGATCGCGCTTTCAATGTCTGCCGGTCGAGCGACTGAGCTGAAACGCTCAGACAGGCTACCTGTCAGCGCATTTAGCCCCACGGAGAGCTTGGCGGTTTGTTCGCGCGCAACACCAACAGCCTGAGTCAATGTGTCCTGCTCGGCTTTCAGTGTCTCTGCGCGTTGCGCCAAACGGGCGGCCTCGGTTTTGATCACCGACAGCTCGCGGTCGATCCGGCGTGTGCCGGCGCGTGCAGCGGCACGGGCGTTTTGAGTTTGTGAGGCTTGTTCCTCCAAACCGGACGTCAAAGTTTCGCGCAACGCTGTTACCTTCGTAGTGAGCGCTGCTTCGAGATCTGCGACCTTGCCGCTGACTTCGGCGAGACGAGCCAATCCAGCCGCACCGTTGCTACTGTCGCCACTCGCTCCATTTGTCGTGAGGGTTTCGAACGTCTGTTCGATCTTGGCCAGCCGGGCTTGGATTTCATCAGAGGCTACTGTGTTTGTCGGTGGCGCTTCGGCTTGCGTATTTTGGAGTTTCTTCAGTTGTTCAACCGCTGCGGCAAGTTCAGCGAGGTTTTTCTGGACTGCCTCCGTTGATGCCATTTGACTTTTTACGGCCGCGACCTGTTCCGCGATCTTGTTGATGTCGGCGCTACTGACATCTGCAACAGGTCGTGCCTCAACGGCAGCGAGACGCTGGCCAACTTCAGCTGGAACGTCTGGTCGAGGCAATAGTTGCATCTTTAATTCTTTTTCGAGCGGCTCGGCACCAAACAAAACGAGAGCTCCGCCAGCGACGCCGGCTGCCAGGTGCGTAAATGTTCGCCAAATTCCCGAAGCAGTTGAACCTTTTTTGGCTGGCGCAGCGCTTTTGTCGGAGGACGATTTGGTGGCTTCGCTTGTCTGAGGAGCACTTGTTGTTTTGGCGGCTCGGTCGGCTTTATCGGAAGACGAAGTTGTCGCCTTGTTCGAGAGCTTTTCCGATTTCGAATGAGCGCTGGCAGATTCCGACGACGCCGAGCTTCCTCCGCTTGCCGTTTTCTGTGTGGTCCCAACCGACGGAACCGTCTTGGCGCTGGCGCTGGCGCTGGGAGGAGGCGCGGATGTTGAGGTGGGCGAGGTGGTTGGCTGTTTTGGTTTGTCGGACGCTTGCGCTTGCGCCGAAGTTGGCGTTTGCGCGGGCGACATTGATGCATCGCCAACTTCCGTGGCCTTCAGATCTATGATTGGCGTGGGTTTTTTGGGGTTTGGGCGATCGGTCCCACTTGATTTCTGACTTGGCGATGCCGCGCCACCAGATTTTGTGTCGGCGGGTTTTGCGTCTGCAGATTTTCTACTGGACTCTGCGTCGGAAGTTTCGCTGCGGGGCCTCTTTTCCCAGGAGGTAGCCCCACGTCCATCGTTCCCACGTCTATCGTTCCCACGTCTATCGTTCCCACGTTTATCGTTTGCCATCGCTCATCAAACCTCTACTCGTGCGCCGGAATTCCGGAAGCTTCTTTAGCCATGCACTGCTGCTATATTCTGCATTCTGCGGACTTTTTCGGTCTCTAGGCTTTTTTGTTCCTCTTACGTCAAGGATGCCACAGCTCAAGGATTGTTTATATCTAATAAAGCGACGATGTCTGTTGATTGGCCCGTCAACGACAACAATTCGTCTAGGTTTGGTCGACCGGCCACGACTACCCTTCGAGCTGACAAAGCGAACAACTGGTCGGCGACAGCTTCGGATAGGCAATAATGCGTGAGCCTTTGGGCACATCGGACCAGTTGGTGCGCCTCGATCAACTTTACATAAGTATGAGCCGTGCGGGGGGATAATAATATTACAGCATGAATGTCACCAGCGGCCAACTGCGGCAAAAACTTCGCTGACAGCTGCTGCGAAGCGTGTGCGATGTAGACTGTAGGTTGGAGCACGTGGTAGCCGATTTCCTGCAGCCGGCCCGCCAGATCGAATGCCAGGTTGGCGCCTGCGAGGTGCAAAAGCGGGCCGCCGTTGACCGAGGTATGCCGCTCAATGATTTTAAGCAGATGCTTGGCTTTAGAGGATCCTGAGATGGTTCTGACGAAGCCAAGCGCTCTTGCCGTCGAAGCGGTACCGGGACCGACCGCGAAGAGGGGGAGCTGTCTCACGAAATCGTCGTCTGCGGAGGCTGCAGCGGCTCGGACTCCATTCCGGCTTGTTGCTATCAAAGCTTGGACGTCATTTAATTCCGTCTTGTCTAGCTCTAAAAACTGAACCTTCAAGAGCGGTTCGACCACAACTTCGTGGCCCTGCGCAATCAAATTGGCTCGCAAGACTGCGGCGTCCTGCTCGGCGCGTGTGACCCAAATCTTCATCGCTCACGCCTTACCAAAAAAATGTTGTCCAGCTTTGTTCATCAGCTCACGGGCGACTTCGACACCCAATTGGCATGCGACTTTCGACGTCCCACGGCGTTCTGCCGTGTAGGTTTCGGATCCATCTGGTCTGAGGATCTGACCGGTGAACCAGATTTGATCTTCGTCGAGAACCGCGAGGCCGGCGATGGGTGTCCGGCATGAACCGTCAAGTTCCGCGAGAAACGCTCGCTCCACGGCTGTGCGGACTTCTGCTGACGTATCACTCAAGGGCGAGACAAGGCTTGCGCAATGTCGGTCATTCGCCCTGATTTGGAGGGCTATCGCGCCTTGCGCCACAGCTGGGAGCATTTCAGCGGGATCTATCGGCGACGTCAACAACTCGGAATATCCAAGCCGACGCAATCCAGCGCATGCAAGAAAAGTGGCATCTGCAATTCCTGCGTCAAGTTTCTTCAGACGTGTCTGGACGTTTCCGCGGAAGTCAACGATCTTGAGGTCCGGGCGATTAGAGAGGACCTGGGCCCGCCGCCGCAAGGACGACGTCCCGACGACCGCTCCGGTCGGCATTTCAGTCAGCTGTTTAAATTTTCGACTGATGAAGGCATCGCGTACATCTTCGCGGGGCAAGACAGCTGCGATGCTCAGGCCATCAGGTAGTTTGGTTTCAAGATCTTTCATTGAGTGAACGGCGATGTCGATCATGTCATTCAACAACGCGGTTTC
>JBPCWA010000628.1:0-4653 GCA_051009975.1 Hyphomicrobiaceae bacterium | reverse complement strand
GAACTGCGGGCGGAGCGGCAATGCCACGGAAAGTGGCATAGAACACCGGCACAAGGACCATTGTCAGAATGGTGCCGACGGTCAGGCCGCCCATCAACGTTACGGCCAGCCCGATCCAGAAGACATCCGGGAGCAGCGGGATAACGCCGAGGACGGTTGTTGCAGCGGCAAGAGCCACGGGCCGCAGGCGGGAGGCGCCGCCATTGATGATTGCATCGAAAGGCTCCTGGCCTTTCGACAGATTGTCGTTGATCTCGTCGATCAGGACGATCGAATTCTTAATCATCATGCCTGGCAGGCTCAGGCCGCTCAGAAGTGCGACAAAGCCGAATGCGTTCTGGTAGCGAGGAGGCTTGGCGTCATGCCGATCAGCCCAAACGGGATCTCCTCACTGCTAGCTTACTCAGTTTCTCCCCGAAAGGAGTGCCATTTCGATTTGGCATTCCAGAGCCAATGTGGGCCATGCGCTATTTGAAGTGTCGTGCAACGTACAAAGACGCTTCACCTCACCATCGCCGTTTGGAAAACGCATTTAATTCAGACGCGAAAATCTAAACTTGAGCACCGGCAGCTGAAGATCCTTCTGTGGTTCTGGGCGGGTTCTTCACGCGAAACATCATCGCATATAGCACCGGCACAACGCCAAGCGTGAAGATTGTGGCCACGCCCAATCCGAACGCGATAGCAACCGCCATTCCGAAGAATAGGGGATCAACCGACAGGATTAACGTCATTAGTCCGAGAATCGTTGTAACCGTAGTCATGAGTATGGGACGCAGACGCGCGAGACATGCTGTCACAATGGCGTCATAAGGTTGACGGCCTCCTTCAATTTCAATGTCGATCCGGTCGATCAGAACGATGCCATTATTGACGATGATGCCGGCCAGGCTGAGCAAACCGAGAATTACCATGAACCCGAAGACGGAATTCATCACAATCAATCCAATTGTTGCACCGATAAAGGTGAGTGGGATAGTGAGCAAGATGATCCCGGCGCGACGGAATGAGTTAAATTGCCAGACGAGCAAGAAAACGATACCTGCTAGCGCATAGGGCATATTCGCGAACAAATACCCTTGCGCCTTTGCCGATTGCTCAAGTTCACCGCCCATCTGCCATTGATAGCCTGGCGGCAGATCCAGCGCTTCGATCGCCGGCCGCATAGCCTCATAGATCTGATCGGCCTTCAGGACCGGATGCTTGGCACTGATGGTGACTGTACGCTCCTGGCCACGTCGCTTGATACGATAGAAATCCCAATTGGCTTCAATATCAGCAATCTGTTCCAGCGGAACGCTGGTACCGCGTGCGCTTGAATAGATTTTGAGACTTCGAAAGGTCGCGGCGTTCGCACGTTCTGCTTCCGTGCCCCGCAAAACGACAGGAATGGTTTCATCACCCTCGCGATATTCAGTGATTTCCGCACCGCTGACAAACGTGCTTAGCGAGTTCGCAACATCTCGCGAAGTGACACCAGCACGCCGTGCACGCGCCTGGTCAATCTTGACGCTAAGCCTGAGAATTCGATTCTCCCAGTCCTGTCTGACATCAATGATCCCGGAGATTGCCCGCAGACGTTGCATCAGAAAATTGGTCTTATCGAATAAAACATCGAACGCTGGCCCGCTTAATCTGACCTCGAACAGCCCAGTCTCTGTCGACCCAAGCCACATCGCCTTAACGCGTGTGAAGGCTTCCGGCAGGCTATTCTGGGCAAACTCGCGCGTCCGCTCGACCATTGTCGGGACCTGATCGGCGCTATTCGTATTCACGATTAAGGATGCTACGTGCGGATCAGGATCGATCGGTGCAAGTGAGAGGAAAAAACGTGGACCACCGGCTCCAACATAAGCAACCGTGCCGGTGACCTCTGGATTAGCCTTCTTGTCCTGAAGCCATCTGCTGAGTCTCAGAACAACGTCAGCCGTCTTGTCGCTGCGGCTGCCCGCGGGCAGATCGAGGTACACCAGATACTGATTGCGATCGCCCGCTGGGAAAAACTCTTTGACGATGGTCTGCGAAGCAAGCACTGCGGAAACGAAAGCGGCAATTGTACAACCTATAACGAGCAACCGTGAACGTAGCATAGTTTCGAGTATTGACTGATAAGTGCGATAGAGAGACCCGCCGTAGGGATCTCCGGCGCGGCCGTCAGTTTCAACCTTCCTAGTTTCGACCTTCATGAACCAAACGCACATCAGAGGGGTCATCAGCATCGATAAGAACCACGATGAAAGCAGCGTGATAATCAACACTATGCCCAACGATTTAGTATACTCACCAGCGCCGCCTATCGCGAGGGGTATTGGGGCGAAGGCCAAAATTGTGGTCAATGTCGAAATTAGAAGAGGTATGGCCAGCGTGCGCCCCGAGGTTAGGGCCGCTTGCCGTCGCTCTTCTCCATTCTGCAGGCGAGTACGGATGTCTTCCGCGATGACGATGCCGTTATCGACCAGCATACCAAGCGCGATGATCAACGAGGCAATTGACATTCGTTGCAGCTCGATGTCCAACAGCCGCATAATTGAGATGCTCACTAGCATCGTCATAGGGACGAAAGCGCCCACTATGAGCCCAGTACGGAGGCCGAGAAAGATCACCACAACCACGAGAACAATTACCAGGGTCTGCAGCAGATTGTTCACGGCCCCCTGAACAGCTGCCTGGATCAGCGGCGGTTGATAGGTCGCGTAGTTCAGGACATAGCCAATCGGCAGTGTTTGTTCGAACTGCCTCACTTTCCGCGTCAGGCGCTCGCCGAACTCCACTGCATTTACGCCTTCGCCCTCAAGTATCGAAACGCTCAAAACAATTGCCGGCCGGCCGTTGTAGTATACTGGTTGATTCGGCGGATCGATATAACCGCGCGTAACTTTGGCAAGGTCGCGCAACGGGGTGACGCGCTCGGTTCCGGGAACGGTGATGATAACGTCCTCAATTTCGGAGACGCTGTCGAAGTCGCCGGTTGGCTCGACAACAACGTTTTGCCCCCTGACGTCGATTAATCCACCCGGCAGAATGATGTTCTGTTGTTGTAAGGTCTCAACGACAACACGTGGGCTGACGCCGAATTCTGAAAGCTTCGCGCTCGACAGTTCAAGAAAAACGCGCTGCTCTTGAACACCGAATAGCTCCACCCTCCGAATGCCCTTGAGTGAATATAGCTTGTTGCGAAGATCACGCGCAACGAGGCGAGTCTCGGCAAGTGAAAATCCGTCGGCCCACAGCGCAATGGTGGCAACAGCCGTCAGACCAAACTCGTCATTTATGAACGGCCCAATTGTGCCTTTGGGAAGACTCGGTGCAACATCGTTGAGCTTATCCCGCAAATCGCGCCAAACCGTCTTTAGTGCTGGCACCTCGTCACGAGCGATGACGTGCATGAAAGACATTCCGCGCTTTGAGTCAGACTCGATGTAGTCGATATCGCCTAGAAGCCTGATCTGCTCTTCAAGTTTGCGCGTTATCAAATCTTCAACTCGTTGCGGCGCCATCCCGGGGTAATGAGCCCAAACCACCGCCTCACGGATTTGGATGGAGGGATCCTCTTGCTTTGGATAGGTCAGGTAAGCGAAAAAGCCTGCAACCGCCACGATTACAATGAATAGGAGCGCCACGCGGTCCTTCTGGAGTGCAAATGCGGTAATACCCGTCATGAGACGCTCCCGTGCCTGATCATTGAAGGGCACTAGGCGCGTCGAGGGTGCTTGAAGTCCGCTCTTGCATCAACTTAACTTTCTGACCATCGGTCAGAAACGTCACCCCTGCTGCCGCCACGATGTCTCCAGCCTTTATCCCTTCATAGATATGTATGAAGCTGTCAGTGACACCTCTGGCCTTGATGAGGCTTTTTTTGACGGATTGCGTAGCTGGGTCAAAAATAAAGGCATAGCCCTGTCCCGGATCGTCAGCCGGAGCAATTGCTGACAGCGGCACCAAGAAACCGGATTCAACTCCTTGTTCCTTCAAAAGGAGATCAGCTTCTGCCGTCATGCCTGACTTTATTTTGTTTGGCGGATCATCAAGACTAGCCTTGACGGGGAAAGAGTTTGCCGTGCTGGCAGTCGAACCGATTTCCGTTATGTATGCCCGCAGGATTGTGTCCTTAGCTGTTGGAAACTTTATTGTCGCTGGCATGCCAAGAGAGATCCGCGAGATGATCGTCTCGGGAATATCAAAGCGCACTTCAAGCGCTCCAGCCGCTTCAATGTCGTAGATAGGCTGCCCCGTCCTTATCTCGGTAAATTCGTTGACATGTTTCCGCGAGATGGAGCCATGATAGGGCGCCTTAAGTTCCGTGAGCCTGTGATCGCGCTTTGCGAGGTTGAGTTTTGAAGTCGCAAAGTCCAACTGGCTCTTGGCGGACTCGAGCTTTGTTTGCACGGTCTCAAGTCTCGATTCTGTAACCCAGCCATTCTTAAATAACGTCTCTTGACGCTCAAGTTCCTGACGCGCGCGCTTCAATTCGGCTCGGGCCTTCTGGAGCTCCGCTTCCGCCGATTGAACATCCAGCTCATAGGGTTGCTTGTCGATGACCGCGAGCACTTGGTCCTGCTTGATCCGGTCGCCCTGGTTGACACGCATTTCAATAATTTTGCCGCTGACGTGGAAGCTGAGAGTCGCAGAGTCTGTGGCGAACACCTGCCCGGA
>JBPCWA010000627.1:0-14072 GCA_051009975.1 Hyphomicrobiaceae bacterium | reverse complement strand
GACCTACACAACACCGCGCGCATTTTTAGCCTCCGCTTTCATCTTGAACGATACAACCACTCTCAGGGCTGTCAGGCACTCTCAGGGTTGTCAGGGCCGCCACTTGCCGATCATTCTTGCCAATCGTTCTCGCCGATCTCATTTGAGCCCTGCGTTCGGCTCCTCAACTGAGGCTCGATTTGGTTCCGATCGTTCGAGAATTGTAGTGTTTCTGCTTCGGGTGGTGGCATCTGAGGTCCGACTTTCTCGGGAGGTGCTGTTTTATCCGGGGTCACTATGCCCGCTTTTCCCTCCACCAGTGTGTCGGCTATTTCAGTGTGTCGGCTGGTTCAGTGCCGCGTACCTCTAGGATCTGGTAAATTCAAATTTGATCGGCCTGCAACCGATGGTCTTTCTCCTGATCGTTATGTATAGACGCTTCGGGTCAATATGCGAAAATTCGACGGAAATATTCTATAACGAATGACGACGCTGACGAATTGCTATCGCGACCTAGGCCGCCCCGCCTTGCCGCGCGCCCCCTTGCCGCGCGCCCCCCTTGCCCCGTGCCGCCACGCGCTGGGCTCACAACTGTGTGGTGCCCGCGCTCAAAGAGCCAACATCGCGCCTGCACCGCGCCTAAAACGCGCCGAGCGCAGATGGCAACGAATGGCAACGATATGACCCGAGAGAGTTTGCACCCTCAACCACGCGGATATTTTGCAATCGGCGCAGAACGCATGTCCAAGACGCTGAATCTGGGCAACCTTATGCGTTCTGCCCACGGATTTGGCGCAAGCTTCACTTTTACCATTGGCGCTACGTACAAGGCCCTGGAAGCTAGAGCGGATACATCCAAAGGGACTAGCCATCTCCCACACTACGATTGGAAAACTGTTGAGGGCCTCGTCCTGCCCGAAAACTGCCGGCTTGTTGGTATCGAATTGTTGGACGAGGCGATTGATTTGCCAAGTTTCAAACACCCGTTGCAGGCGGCATACGTTCTCGGACCGGAACGGGGCACACTGTCGGAGAGCCTGCTTGAGCGATGTAGCTATACCGTTCGGATCCCGTCGCGCTTTTGCATCAATGTCGCTATGGCCGGAGCGATCGTAATGTATGATCGGGTCAGATCAATGGCACGATTTGCAGAAAGACCTGTTCATGAAGGCGGTCCAGTGCAACCAGCTAGGTTGCATCGCCACGGTCAAAGCTTTATGCGAACAATGGGATGACAGTGGGCATCGAATCATCCCGTACACCGCGTCGCCAATTCAAAGTGCTGAGTGATTCCCTGGATCAGCGAGGAGTCTCACGATCATGAAACCATTTGCGTTCGCCATCGCAGTCGGCTCAGCCATCCTTACGACTCTCACGGCGGCAGCACAGGACACTAAACTCGTCGACGCCTTCGACACCTGGCGCCTCTATTCGCATTCCGGGCAACCCGCTGACATCTGTTTTATCACGGCTTTTCCACGGGAAACGGAATTGAAGCGGAAAGAAAAGAGCTGGTTCTACGTCTCTGCGTGGCCGCAGGAGGGCGTCAAATCCGAGGTTAGCGTTAATTTCGGAAAGGAACTGCAGGCGGGCAGCACCGTCACCTTACAGATTGGCAGCTCTCGGTATATATTGTTCCCAAAGAACGACAAGGCTTTCATCAGCGATCCTACTCAGGAGCTCAAGCTGATCGAGAGCATGAAGCGCGGCAACTTTATGACAATTAGCGCCACCACCGCTGACGGCACGACATTTAAAGAGACGTATTCGTTGATTGGCTTGACCCGAGCAGTTAATACGCTGTTTCGCGGGTGCACTTAGTCTCTAGAGTCTCTCAGCAGGCCTCATAAGGCCTCTTCAGAACTTGGTGCAACCTGCAGGATTGGCAGGATTGATTAAGCGATCCCGGCGGGTAGCAGTTCACCTATTTGTCACGGCGGCGCAACTGCACGTAGTAGGCGCCCTCGCCTCCATCACGTACATGCGCCGGGCCGAATCCGACCACAATTCTGGTAAACTCCGGTTGACGAAGCCAGTTTGGCAATGCCCGCCTCAAAACACCACGTTGTTCTTCGAGCGAGCGGTGCCAGGGTTCAAGGGCAATGTCAGGCTGACCTTTGCCTGTGATCACTAAGACTGTCCGTAAGTCCCGATTTTGTGCAGAAATTAAGAAACGTTTCAACGTCACGTACGCTTCTTCCTGACGGAGTCCATGTAAGTCGAGGCGCGCTCCAACTTTAGTCCGACCGCGCGCAAGTCGTTTGGCGACACGCGGATCCATGACTGGATTGGTCTGTCTGCGTTGCGCAGTGCCGGTTGATTGCACCGTGTGGGACGCACGCTGCTTTGGAGGTGTCGGTGACGCAGGCAAATTCCGTTCGCGTGTTGCCTTGCCTGACAATGTTTCACGTGAATCAGTGGTCCCTACATGGCCCGCCTCCCGACGCGGCATTGTTTTACCAGTTTCCGCGGCAGGATCTTCGGATGTGCGACCAACCCGCGTTTTACCTCGAAGCGGCGTCACCATCTTCGTGTAAGCGCTCCACAATGCGGCTTCATCAGCAGCTGGAGTGGTTTTCGATTCCAGCTTCTTATTTCTGCGATTTGTCACGACAGTGTGGACTTGGGCAGCAAAACGAAGAATGACCCTTGGTGTTTGGTCAAACCCGCAAGGTGACCAGCCTCGTCGCCACTCCCAAAATAAATGTCACCACGCTCGGGACCGGTAATCGCCGATCCGGCGTCTTGCGCTATCATGAGACGCGCAAAAGGCCTCCCGTGCACATCTGCATGGGTCAATTTTGGTGAAGACACAAAGATTGGCAGTCCCGCGGCATGGCATGATCCGTCAACTGCAAGACTTCGATTGGCGGTCAGGGGAATGTTTTTTATCCCTATTGGACGGGCCAAGTCTGCAGGGCCCAATTCCTTAAAGAATATGAAAGATTTGTTCCGCCACATGACATCCCTTGCACGACACGGATCCGCCTTGAGCCACGCGGATAGCGAACGCAAGGTTATTTCGGCGCGTTCCATGACACCCTCGTCCGCTAGCGAACGTCCGATTGAGGTGTAAGGGTGGCCATTCTTGCCGTCGAAGGTCACTCGCATCGATTCGCCATCGTCAAGGCGGATCAGACCCGAACCCTGAACGTGGAGAAAAAACGTGTCGACCGGGTCCATAAGATAAAATAGTTCCAGGCCCTGACCATCGAGCACACCTTGTTCAATTTGGGCGCGGGTGGGATATGGTTCGAAACCGATGCTAGTTCGCCGCACGTGCGTCAGCAGCTCACCGCTGGCCCCCCGTTGATCATCTGCCACCCGCTCGACCAGGTCGGCAGGTCGCCGGTACACGGGCACATTGTGGGTCGGTGACGGCAGGCGAGAGCCGCTCAGGACGGGCTCGTAATATCCAGTCAAGAGACCCGTGACGTCGCGGTTGATGACGCAATGCGGCTCAAAATGTCGTTCGAAAAACGCCCGGGCCACTGCAGGAGCGGGCCGTCGCTCCACCAAGCCGCAAGCCTCATCGCAGGCTGCCAATAATTTATTGCAAACAGTAGAATAATCGGCCGCAGCAGTGTCATGGTTGCTGTCAATTTGAAGAGCCTCGCGGCAGTCTGCAAACGCTGCAAGCGCCTCTGACTGATCATCCGACTCCCAGCCCGGCAAGTCGCCAAAGGCCACGTGCTGATACGACCACTGCGGTTTCACGTCGCGCTCCTTCGGGAACGCGACGCTGAAGCATCATCAACGCGCCTCCACAGATCGCCGCTGACTAGTGCGGCGCCTGAGTAGCAACCAAGCGCCAATTGGGATCTGCCGACGTAACATCGCGCGCAAAAGTCCATATATCGGTAACTTCCATGACGCGTTGTGGATCACCGCTAATCACGGCCCCGTCCTGATCACGTGTCGCCGAAATGAGCTGACTCAAGAATTTGACCGTAATGCTGGCCTCGCTATCCTTCAGGTCCGCGTCAATTACGTCGGCCTTGCTAATGCCGACGAAACTCTGATCAATTTGTTGGCTACGCTCTTCGCGTTCTGAGATGGCGGACGAGAAGCCGTCGAACACCTCTCCACTCAACAATCCTCTCAATAATTCACGATTGCCCTCAGCAAAGGCCGTGACTATCATTTCGTAGGCTCGCTTTGCACCTGACATGAATTCTTCAAGATCGAACGTCGGATCGCGACGGACCATGGCAACCACCGCGGATTGAATCCGCTCATCCGAAATACCAAGAGCACGGACACTGGCCTCAATATCTTCGGTCGACGTTCCATTGGCCTGCGGCGCAGCCGCGTCTTCGCTCTCCCTCCGCGGAAGCGTCACCACCTTGTCCCCAGCCGCCGCGGCCTGCTCACGGGCCTCGCGGGCTCGCATCTGCCGATCCATCCGGGCCTCGTCTTCCCCGGTTCGGCGGCCCAGTACGCTACGTAACCTCAAAATGACAAACACCGCCACGATTAGGGCCAGGAGCGTGACGATATCTATATTGCCCTGCATGATTTTAGGCTTTCTCGCCGGAGATAACTTGGATTTCCACTCATGTAAGCCCGCCCTGGCCAATTATCCAGAGCCCGGGCCAACTCCGTTCGCGACCATCCAACACAACCATGCGACGATCGTCCAGTCAGCTTATGCTATTGCGGTTACCAATCCAACCACTACCTGCCTTGCACATCTTGTTTATTCGTACACGACGCAACATGTAAAGGGCGTCAAATTGGACCTGTAGCAGACATGCGTTTAGGACTCCTAACCCTTTTCATCGCCGCTCCGCTGATCGAGCTCGCCTTGCTCATCGAGCTAGGCCGCCAGATCGGATTTTGGTGGACGATCCTTATCGTTGTTGCAACGGCGATCATCGGCACGGCCGTCCTCCAACAGCAGGGGCTTGAAACGATCGGCCGGATCAATAGGTCTATGGCTGAAGGTATTCCCCCACTTGAACCCGTTGCGGAGGGTTTCATCCTGCTCCTGGCTGGAGCATTCCTGCTGACACCCGGAATTATCACTGACGGCATAGGCTTTTTTCTCCTTATACCGCAGTTTCGGAGAGGCATAGCACGTTGGGCGTTCGCAAAGCTCTTGACGGATGGATATTTTCACATCGAGACCTCTTCCACTTCGTCTGATACGTCCGGACCAGGCTCTCGAGAAAACCCCCAATACTCTCGACAGCCACACACTGGGAGCCCACATAAAGGGCATTCCGGCTCAGACAATTCTATGCCGGGGGGACCTATCATTGATGGTGAATTCGAGCGTATTGACGAACCTCGGGCACCTCAGGCGCCGCATCAAAATGTGAAACCGCGAAACTGACTGTTCGTAGTTCCCTCGGCGCGATTGCCCGCTTCCGCCTGTCGTGCTAGCGACGGTGCAATATTGCTCACGCGCAGTTCGTGTGTGAGCCTACAAAGCGAGCCTCAAACAACTTTGCCCTTCTGAAATGGGCCCCGACAAGGATGAGCTCCGATGGCTGACGAGACCAGTAGTGTAGTGCCGGAAAACGGTCGTATTGAACAAGGCGGCTCCGATGACAGCCACGCAGACCGCAATCCAGTCAGCGATGAAGAGGGCTCAAATGTTAGAGCCCGAGTTGTCGCCCAATTTATTCGTGACCTATCCTTCGAGTGCCCGAAAATAGAAAGGCTGTTGGAAGGTCCTGGCGATAATCCCAATTTAAATATCGAGGTTAACGTCAATGCCCGACACCTGAACGAGGACCTCTATGAGAGCGCAGTCGAGTTCAAAGCCAAAGCAGACAATGCTGGTGGGGTGATCTACCATCTAGAGATCGTCTATGGCGGCATGTTTCAGATTGAGAATTTGCCTCCGGAGGCTTTGGAGGGATTTCTGCTTGTCAATTGCCCCGCACTCTTGTTTCCCTTCCTGCGCAGGATCGTCGCTGATCTGACTCGAGAAAGTGGCTTCCCACCGTTGTTCCTCGATCCCATTGATTTCGGTGCGCTCTACATGCAAAAGCAACAACAGATGCGCGAAGCAAAAGTTGCCGATGGCGCGGCCACGAATCCACTCAATTGACCATATAATTCTTGCTTAGGTATTAGTCGTACAATCTCAATTTGCTTAGATTGCCGACGCGCGTTCGCCACAAGGCTTTTTCACCGAGAGTTTCCACAAACGCGGCATGGCGCTCCACGTCATCTGCGGTCAGGCGAGGCGCAAGCTCCTCAGGCCGCGCTCGAGCCGATTGCTGCGCCGAAGCACTGGGGTGGGACGGATCACCGGCCCGAGCCACAGTTGACAGACGGAGTGCAGCCTGTCTCTCGCCGAGAAGCTCCACGTAAACGCTGGCGAGAAGCAGTGAATCAATAATTGCGCCGTGGCGGTCGCGCTGGCTGTTGTCAATTCCGTAGCGTTTGCAGAGTGCATCCAAACTGTTTGGTCCGGCTGGATGTTTGCGGCGCGCAATCGCAAGCGTGTCAATCACCCGCTCTTGACCAATTTCCACCATGTTTTGTCGCGCGAGTTCCATGTTGATGAACCCAATGTCGAACTCAGCATTGTGAATAACCAAGGGAGCATCGGCGATAAACGCCAGGAAGTCATCAACCACGTCCTTGAAGGGAGGCTTGTCCTTTAAAAACGACGTCGAAATCCCGTGTACCGCTTCGGCTTGCGGATGAACATCACGTGTCTCAGGATTGATATATGCGTGATACTCTTCGCCGGTGGGTATGCGATTGAGGATCTCGACACAACCGATCTCGATAAGCCGATCGCCGGTCTTGGCGTCCAATCCAGTCGTCTCGGTATCCAGCACAATCTCGCGTAGCAATTGCGTGATCTCCTGCTCCAAATAACGTCATCCGTATCGAACGCAGGTAGAGAAACTAAGGCGAATTACACGAAACTTGGTCTAGCGACTCTCTGACAACTCTTGGCGACTTGCCAACGATGATTTTTAATCGAGATATCCACAACGACACTGAGTACAAGACGATGCAGGGGAGCTGCGCCAACACCTTACAACCCCAAAATCAGCCCTCAACCTCCTGCCCAGTCAATCTAGTTCAATCTGATCTGATCTGATCTAGTCTAGTCTAGTCTAATCTAGTCCAACTCGGAGATCATTGCTCCGGATAGTCCTATCGCCAAAACAAGTCGAAGGCAGTTCCTTTCCGAATACGCAGCGCTTCGACAATGGCATCGACTTGCGCAAAAGCGTGCGATTTGGCTTTGCTGCTATCCACAACAAAGTCTGCCCTGCGGCGCTTTTCGGAGTCGGAGATCTGCCGTGACAAAATCTGATCGAATTTTTCTTGGGTCATCCCCGGACGCTCGAGCACGCGATCGCGCTGGACCTCATAGGGCGCCGACACAACAATCGTCACATCGACCCGGGCATCCCCCAGACTTTCGAAAAGCAACGGAATTTCAACGACGGCAATGTCTGCGCCGAGATTGGCATTTTGTACTAGAAACGCGCGTTGCCTCTCACGCACCATAGGATGAACGATAGCTTCAAGCTTTTCGAAACCACTGGGATCCTCCAGGAGTGCCCGACTGAGCGCTACGCGGTCCACGCGACCAGCTAATGTCGTGTTCGCAAACGCCTCCTCGATGGACGCCGCCGCTTCACCTTCGTAAAGCGTGTGGACGACATTATCAGCGTCGAATACGGGAAGTCCCAGATCGCGCATGCGTCCGGCGGCCGTCGATTTGCCCATGCCAATGGACCCTGTAAGTCCGACAATCAGCATCGTCATTCCTTATTGCAGTCAACCAGATAGACACCTGAGGCACCTGAGCAGCACCAGAGAGAACCGAGGGAATACCGAGAAAGAATTGAGAGAAGAATTGAGAGAAGAATGAGAGAAAACTGAAAAATATCACCAAAAACGCCGGAGTGGTTCTAGACAGGTCAACGGCTAGCTGAGCAGTACGTCACGGCGGCGAAGTTCGGCCAAAATGGCATAGAGTGGCAAGCCAAGCACCGTAAAGTAGTCTCCTTCGATCCGATCAATCAATTGTACACCAACCCCCTCTAACTCGTAACACCCGACGGATTGCGTGATTTTCTGACCAGCCTGGGCCAGATACCTACCCAGAAAGACCGGCGTGAAGTCACGCAACGTGACGTAGGCCACGTCGACATGAACCCAAACGACCTCGCCGTTATCGCTCAAAACGGCAGCAGTGTGCAGCTCGTGCGTTTTACCACGTAGTGAGAGTAGCTGATCTCGGGCCGAGCCAAGGTCTCGCGGTTTCCCATAGAACTCGCCCTCAAACGCTAGAATCTGATCGGCGGCTATAACGTAACGACTTGATGTGCGCGTGATCACGTCGTCAACTTTGGCACGTGCCAGTAGCTCTGCTACGTCACCCGGCTGCCAATTCCCCGCCTCAACGTCCAAAGCATCGCGAATAGCCGCCTCATCCACTCGTGCGGGCACGACATCGACGCGCACCCCCGCACCTTCCAACATGCGCTTGCGCGCGGGACTGGCCGAAGCCAAAGTCATCGGCTGCAGATTTGCGATCGGATCGGTCATCATTCAGTCCATACCGACATCAGCCGCGTCATGTTGATCGCGATAAAGTTTGATGATTGATGCTGCCGTCTCTTCAACAGAACGTCGGGTGACGTCGATCACAGGCCATCCATTCTTGGCACATAGTCGCCGCGAGTCGCGAACTTCTTTGGCAATCTGATCGCGATCTACGTAATCACCCATCCCGCGATCGGCCAAAAATCGAACTCGGTTACGCCTGATTTCGGCAATCCTATCCGGCGATGCCACTAATCCGACCACGAGCGCGTTGTGTGGTTCTTCGAGCGCGACTGGCAAGGGCAGAGACGGAACAATTGGTACGTTTGAGGTTTTGTAACCGCGCTGGGCCAAATAAATACTGGTGGGTGTCTTCGATGTTCGCGAAATTCCAAGAATAATAATGTCAGCTTGATTGAGGTCGCTCGGCAGTCGTCCGTCATCGTGCATCATCGTAAAATTGAGCGCGTCGATGCGACGAAAGTAATCTGCATCAAGCGTATGTTGACCGGCGACAACAGGCGTTTGGGGAGCCCCAAGATAACTCTCGAAAACTTTCATGATCGGTTCGAGTACATGCAGGATCGGAACCTGCAACTCCCGACAATGCTGCTCAAGTCGGCCCGTTAAATCCGTGTTCACGATCGTATAGAGCACGATCCCTGGCGATGACTCTATTTCTTGAATGACCCGATCGAGCTGCCGCTGAGTACGCACCAGCGGATACACATGTTCAATCGCCCGAATTTGCGGGTACTGAACAGATACAGCCTTTGCGATCGTGGTGAGCGTTTCGCCCGTCGCATCAGACACCAAATGGAGGTGAAAGAAACTAGCCGCCGTACTGCGGTGATGTGGAGAACTTAGCAAAATGTCGATCGCCCGCTACCGTCATGTCGCCTCCCTACTCTGAGGCGTGGATCTTCCAACATAACAATGCACATGTTTGCCGCAACGCAGACCATCTCGCCCGGTTCTACACAGGTAGCCTACACTGCCACTTATCCACAAGTCTTTCCCACAAATCCACGTGTTTTCAAGAACAATGAAACGAAAAAGCCAACTCTAACATGTTCTGAATATTGACGAATTAGCACACTAGTCGCCAATCCCGCCTTCACCTACAAGTCCTAGAATAGAATAAATGAACAGCGGATAAGTTCGGGATGAGACAGGTATTTCCAATAATTACCGAAACTCACAGGATTAAGAGTCAAATCAATAACTTAAGAAATCTATAAAGTTGTATAGGGAAGAAATGATGGGAACACCTAAGACATCAGAAGGCTGTCCAAATTCCAAGTTTTTAGCTGTCCTCGACGGCAATCCAGCCGCCACTCCACCAATCTGGTTGATGCGTCAGGCTGGACGGTACTTACCGGAATACAGGCGCGTTAGGGCGAAGGCTGATGGCTTTTTAAATCTCTGCTATACACCAAAACTCGCAGCAGAGGTCACACTACAGCCAATTCGTCGATACGACTTCGATGCTGCCATCTTATTTTCAGACATCCTGGTTCTCCCGCATGCACTTGGTCAGGATGTCTGGTTTGTGGACGGGGAAGGACCCCGCCTCGAACCAATTGCAACGGCAGCTGATATTGCGAGACTCAAACCTCAACAAACGGACGAAAAATTCGGTCTGGTGTTTGAATCAGTTAGCAAGATCAGAGCAGCACTATCCTCCGAAAAAGCCCTCATCGGATTTTCCGGAGCACCTTGGACGGTAGCAACCTACATCGTCGCCGGCAGAGGCACTTCGGATCAGGCAGATGCCCGGACCTGGGCTTATCGCGAACCTATAGCTTTTCAAAATCTCATAGACATCATCAGTGAGACAACAATTTCTTATCTTTCAGGACAGATCGAGGCCGGCGTGAACGCTGTTCAAATCTTCGACAGTTGGGCTGGTCCCTTGCCGGACGACGAGTTGGAACGTTGGGTCGTGGCACCCACACGCCGGATCGTTGAAGGGGTGCGATCGAAACATCCCAACGTCCCCATTATCGGTTTCCCTCGTGGTGCCGGTCTCAGTGTGCTGCACTATGCAAGACAGACGGGTATCCAAGCTATCGGTTGCGATACGGCTCTGCCACTCTCTCACATGCGTGACGTCTTGGCGCCGGCCGGCTTGGTTTTGCAGGGCAATCTGGATCCCCTGTTATTGGTCGTTGGTGGGGATCGCATGCGCGCTCGCATCGAGGCCATCCTGCAGGCAATGCATGGCAAGCCCTTCGTCTTCAATCTAGGACATGGCATCGTACCTCAAACACCTCCCGAACATGTGGCCGAGATGGTCCGAATCGTGCGAGAATGGAGCGGTTGAACGATATGGAAATGTTTAAGTCACCAGCCAATAGGGCAGCATTTGCACTTGCCATTACTGCCCTTCTTTCGATCATTGCGATCGTAATGCTTGGCGATGCTGCGTATGACTGGATAAAAGCACTCCATGTTATAGCGATTATTTCATGGATGGCAGGTATGCTGTACTTGCCACGGTTATTTGTTTACCATTGCGAGGCTGCTGCGAATTCTGAGCTGTCCGAAACACTCAAGCTCATGGAAGCGCGACTGTTTCGAATCATCATCAATCCTGCTATGGTTCTCAGCTGGGTATTGGGTCTTTGGTTGGCTTGGTCGGCGGGACTTTTTTCCGCTGGTTGGTTTCATCTGAAATTGGCGCTGGTCATCGCCTTGTCAGCCGTCCATGGACATCTGGGTGCGGCACTGCGCCGGTTCGCGCAAGACGCGAATACATACTCAGCACGCTATTGGCGCTTGATGAATGAGGTTCCGGCCGTCCTCATGGTGATCATCGTCATTTGCGTGATTGTTAAGCCATTCTGAAAAATGCGCCGAATTCATCAACACACAGCCTAACAGGCCTTTTATCGGCGACTGTGATCTGTTAAGAGCGTCAGACGTGGTGAGCCAGTGGCGGAGAGGTCTACTGGCGCCTTGCTTATCCATGCATATCCTGAGACCACGATTCAAACGCCCTCAAGCGTAATTCCACGATCTTTGTCGGCACGGTTCCAACCTCTCGCCCGCCAATGAACCCGTCGCCTGACCGGAGCCCCTCCATGACCGAAATGAAACTCGAAGAACTTAAGACGAAGTCGCCTACAGAGCTTCTTGAATTTTCCGAAGAGCATGGTGTCGAGAACGCCAGCACAATGCGGAAACAGGAGCTGATGTTTGCCGTCCTAAAGCAACTTGCGGCACAGGACATTGAAATCGGCGGAATCGGCGTTGTCGAGGTGCTTCAGGATGGCTTCGGCTTCTTGCGATCGCCGGATGCCAACTACTTGCCAGGGCCAGACGACATTTACGTTTCTCCCTCGCAGATACGGCGTTTTGCTCTGCGGACAGGCGACACGGTCGAAGGCCCCATTAGGAGCCCAAAGGATGGCGAACGCTACTTCGCTTTACTCAAGGTCAACCGCATTAATTTCGAAGACACGGAAGCAACCCGACACAAAGTTCATTTTGACAATCTCACTCCGCTTTATCCAACGGACTGGTTGCAGTTGGAGATCGAGGATCCAACGATCAAGGATTTGTCGGCGCGCGTTATCGACATTGTCTCACCTTTGGGGAAAGGGCAGAGAGCATTGATTGTCGCGCCACCGCGCACAGGTAAGACAGTTCTACTGCAGAACATTGCGCACTCGATCACGGCCAATCGTCCCGAATGCTATCTTATTGTTTTGCTGATCGATGAGCGCCCTGAAGAGGTCACCGATATGCAACGATCGGTGGACGGAGAAGTCATATCCTCTACGTTCGATGAGCCTCCATCACGGCACGTTCAAGTGTCTGAGATGGTGATTGAAAAAGCCAAGCGACTAGTCGAGCACAAACGTGATGTCGTTATCTTGCTGGACTCCATTACCCGGTTGGGCCGGGCATTCAATACCGTGGTGCCAAGTTCGGGAAAAGTGTTGACCGGAGGTGTAGATTCCAACGCATTGCAGCGACCAAAGAGATTCTTTGGTGCCGCGCGCAACATTGAAGAAGGCGGCTCGCTGACCATCATTGCGACGGCACTCATTGACACTGGCTCGCGCATGGACGAGGTCATTTTCGAGGAGTTCAAGGGGACCGGCAACTCTGAGATCGTTCTCGATCGCAAAGTCTCGGACAAGCGTGTATTTCCCGCAATCGATATCGCGAAGTCCGGTACGCGCAAAGAAGATCTGCTTGTTACGCCAGATAACCTCAAGAAGATGTATGTTTTGCGTCGTATTCTCAATCCAATGGGCTCTCAAGATGGAATTGAATTCTTGATAGACAAACTCAAGTCGACGAAATCAAACAGTGAATTCTTCGATTCGATGAACACCTGAGCGAACGGCAAGTCTGATCGCCGTGACGCTGCATTGACTCAAGAGTCGTTGGAATCGTGGTGTAGTAATTGGAAATAATGCTTGGTTGAGAGCTCCTTGGGTCCGAGTCCAGCTGAGTCAAAAGGCTGGGGATTGTTTCACGTGAAACAAATTCTTGAGTTATTCTTTGTTGAATACTTTGAATAACCCACGAATTCAGAGGTCGCGTTGGAGCCGGATGCTGGCGACGGCTATTGAGTACTGCCTAGCGCGGTGCCAGAGTTGCAATCATGTCGTTAACGACAGTAGCCATGTTCATGGCCGCGCTGAAGTCAAACTGGTTGATAGCAACGAACACGGCAATATCGCGTGCCGGAGCAAAGGCGATATAGGTGAATACGCCTTGTAGACCGCCAGCCTTTTGCAAGATTAGCGGTCGATCTCCTTGGGCCATCATGATGACCCAGCCTAGGCCCATGGCATCCATGCGGCCCGATTCATTCATGCCGGAAACTGGGTTGAGATTGTCGCGATAAAGATAAGCTGCGTGATCGAGCAAGCGGGTCTCCGTGTCTTTGTGGCCAAGTCGGTCCAGATGCCATTCCATCCAACGCAGAAGATCGTTGGGTGTGGAGTAAAGACCGCCAGAGCCGACAATGAGATCGCCGGTGGGAACGTCGCGAAGCTGTTTGCCGTCGAAATTATGTCCCAACATCAATCGGGCTTTTTGGTCATCGGAGAGAGTGAACCCTGTATCCGTCAGACCAAGCGGGCCGGTAAGGTGCGTCTTGAGAAGATCAGGGTATGGGATCTTCGCGGCGTCCGACAGGCCGAGGGCGAGAAGGTCGAAAGCAAAGTTCGAATAGAGCACACCGGTTCCAGGGTGATAGAGTAGACTGTTTTGTCTCAACCAGTTTCCCATCGCCTTACGGGTGATGGTTTGAAACGGGTCGTTGGTCGGGCCGGGTGAGCGGGGCAGTTCGCGCGGAAGTCCGGCGGAATGGGTGACAAGATCGATTAATCGGATACTTGCAATGTTCGGATCTTTTCCGAGACCAAGGTCGTGCGAGAGAGTGCCAAGCCGTTGCGTCAGCGACACTGTATTGTTTGCCACAAGGGCGGCAAGGACCTGGCCAGTAAACGCCTTTGTGATGGAGCCTATTCGCATCACGGTATCGTCTCTTGGGAGCTTGCCGTTGGCGGTTCGTGCGCCAAAGCCATGAATAGACG
>JBPCWA010000626.1:0-4640 GCA_051009975.1 Hyphomicrobiaceae bacterium | reverse complement strand
GGTCACCACAGATATCTCAGTCGAGAAAGAGGCGGTTTCAGATGAGTTGGTGGTCACGGCAGCATAATCCGGCTCTAGGCGAGAATTCCTGGGGCGATTGGTAATCCAGGGGCATCGGACTCTACTTCGCTCCATCTAGTATGGCCAGCTTACCGCGATAGTCTTCAGCAAGTGCCAGTCAGCCACTGGGTTTTATGCAGACCAATTGTCAGAAGGGTGCTGCGTCAGCTTCGACGACATTAGGTTTGGGCATCATCTTGGGGCCACGTGGACTGAGTGCGTTGCAACATTGTCAAACGACCGAGAGCCCGGTTCTGCCCCATCTCGCACGTGTCGTGCTACACCTACGTACGTCCGCTTCCCGGAGCCAAGCGGTCTTAGCTTGCTGCAGCTGCTCAGGACTGCGTATGAACCGATTCAGACCTGAGCAGGCGCAACATCGCCGATCGCGACAAGTGGCGCGATCGTCCTTGTCCTCACGATGCGATCAGTGTCGGCTGAGCTCATCCTTCGAGCGCACCGGCTTCCGGGTTGACAAGCAGCAAGGCCGGTCGGTGTCGGCGACCGGCTCGCTGGCTTGTAGTCGAGGATACTGCTCTGAAAGTTTGACAACCATGGCCGGAGTTGGAGAAAGGCCCGGCCTTAACGCCGAGGTTGGCGTCCGGTCAGCTTCATTTGTTTGGTTCCATGAGAGCCTTGGCATCTTCCTTAGAGAAGTGCACCATTAGGTGTTCGATCGGCGTCCCAGCCGCCATAATCCACGAGTCCAATGGCCGATCGATATTATATTTTTTCGAAAACTTCGCTACCTTCTTGTCAAAGGGCATCGGCATAATCATCACGTGAGGCGACATTTGGAAAACGTCGCCAGCGCCCTTTCCAGCGTGAGTTTGAATGACGGACTTGTCTGCCTTACCCATTGCCACGGCACCCTTCTTGACACTCATGCCGGCCAGCATCCAAACCAGCCCCGGTGCTGTTGGATAGGGCTTAGAGGGCTTGAGAGGGTTCGTCTCAGACCACAATGCTTTAAAGAATGCCCATCCATTTTGATCCATGCACATCGGATCCGGATAGGGCAAGGACGGCTTGCCAAGCCGCAACGTAAAAGCTCCGCTGGCAACGCATTTATAGGGGCCCTCGCCCTGGCGCACCAGCATCATCTTTCCTGCTGGGGTCCATGCATAAATTGTGGCTGTGTCCGTGACCGACGGTGGAGCGGCCTGGATCGCATCGGTGATCATATCGGACTTCCACTTTTCGTCGACGGCTTTTGCTGGGTCAAAGAAAGCGGTGAGCTGTAGCGCCAAGACGCTGCAAACGAGAGAAAGAGATGATCTATTCCAGGGAATGTTCATAGTACTTCTCCTCTACCAACGATCCCGCCAGCCGATAGATGGCAAGACACCCCGTTCGCTGGGGCCAGTAGAGCCCGATCCGATTAAGTTAGGGAAATGCACTCGAAATAGCCAGTCACATCGACCAGAATGACCAGAAGGGATGCACAATTGTCAGGCATTCCTGCTTACCGAGATTGAGCACCCGCTTTTAGGATGCTTCATTCTTTTTCGCCTAACACAACCGATTGCGACGAACCCGATCACTAATGGCCTATCTCGAACGTTGAGTGCTGCACCTGCTTACGCACGCTTCTAGGAGCGAAGCGGTCATAGATTGCTGCATTTGCTTAGGTCTGCTTTTGATCCGGAGCAGACCTTGGCCCTCACCTGGGGCAGACCCGACCGCTCAAAATTCGTCAAGCTGTTTTCGTTTTTAGGCGGTTCGGATGATAGGCCCAAAGGACGAGACACAAGACGAATAACATGGGTATGTCAGCCCACATGTGGGCGACCTCGTTCGGATAAAGGAGGGCCTGAGGCACCATTACCAAGCCATGAAGAAGGTTAGCCAGTATGCCCCAGTCGAATAAAGCGGCGTTTGCCCTCGGGTTGCGAGCCCCACGTATCAGCAGAATTGCCCACGCCAGATATACAGAAGCGAGCATGAAGAGATAAGGATGCAATCCATCATACGGCGACGGTGGGTGGGGTATGCTCACGACGGGCAAGTTTGCATCGCCCCATAAAAATCCAGCTGGATAGACCAGAATCGCTGCCGGCAAACAAATGATAATGAGCCAACCTACGACCCTCATCACCGTGGCCGACTTTCTCAGACCTGCTTCATTAGCTGGTTGCATTGGGACATCCGATCGGCCTGCCTTCTGTCTGGCGAACTAGCCGGCGCCAGTTGTTACTCCTTCAACTTTCTTTCTCATCATCCCGCCAACGAGCGACGCCCAGATTGCTCCCAATTCCCGCAAGTCACGGCGTGTACCAAATTGGCGAGGTGTAGGCGCGATCCTGAATCGTCATCGCGATCTTGTCCGACATCTTTATTCCGAAGCGCGCTGCATCGTAGGCGGTCCACCGAGGCGTGGGGATCTCGATCACGCGGACGTAGTAAAAAGCGCGCTCTCGCGGATCAAATTCGGGGTCTTCCCAATGAGCCATCAATACCGCATCCCCTATCGAGTTCGTATAGGTTGCGCCTTTGATATCTACCGTATTGCCAACACTTTGTTTGCACCGACCATTCTCGTCGATTTTACGATCGCCGGATACCGCGACGTCATAGATGCGCTCCCGCATCTCACCCTTTGACGTGACCCAGCCCTTGATGATTTGGACGCGATCCAGGTTCGCACCGTCGGGATCGCGCACGGCGCGAACCATGAAATTGGGCGCCTTGCCCTTTGGACCCTTTGTGAGATCTCCACCCATCGGGACGCCCCGAGAATATCCCTGCCTGGCGAAATCGGGACGCTGCACTTCCGGTGGCGCAAAATCCCAGCCGCCAAAGACACGGACCCTAATTCGTGTTCCCGTCGTGGCGTACACTTCACGTCGCATCATCGCATCAAATAGCGATTTACGAGTGTTTTCTTCCGCCCACACAGCAGTCAAGCCAGACGCACTTGTTTGCCACGAATAAACCGCAGGTGACTTGTCGGCTTTCATCACAATTGCTTCCTTCGTGCGTTTTGGCCCTGGCAGCAGGCTGGGCAGCTTGCCGAAGAAATTCTCTTCTCGCGTAGTCGATATGCTGACGTGAGAGTCGGTGCCGCCAACCAAGCCAAACTTGAACGGATTTGCACCGAGCTTTTGCTGATGTTTCAGTCCCCATTTCAATGCAGAACGGGCATACTCATACTGGAGCATTGACTTCTTTTTGGGTGTGGTTGGCGAACCAGCGTTGCCGAAGTCCCACGTTTCGAAGTCGGAAAACTCATCATCTGGAGACAGTGCCGGATGGGACTCGCTGTCGCCCTTGGCCTGGGTGACTTCCAGCAGCGGCTCCCACCTAGAGCGCATTTTGGCATACGCAGAGTTCATCAACTTTCCATTGCTCATCCGCTCCGCAAACATGAGCCCGTTAGAGATGTTTGGGTTGTGTGGGATGGCCAAAGCCTGCCCCCCGGTCTTCTTCTGGTAGTCGGCCAAGAACTTCCAAAGCAATTCGGGCTTGGGGCTATCGAAAGCAGAAAAAGGAACAATTTGCTTTGCGCGTTCGGGCCCATCACGAAATATCACCACGCGATGCAAATTGTTGCCGTCGGGCGCTGGCGTCCATTCATATCCGTTGAAGGCAGTAAACTTGCCGGGTTCATTGAACCGGGAAGCGATGTCTACTACGTCTTCCCAGATGTTGCGGTTCAGCAATGGATCCTCGAACCGGGGCTTCCCGACATCGAAGTCCTTCATCATGCTCACCACAAATAACCAGGCTTTCTCGCCTCCTGCTTTGTAGCCCTCCACCATTTCACGCCCCCCCTTTGTAGCCATAAGCCGGGGGTCCGCGGACTTGATTAGATCCGTAAATCCCAGATATGCGGCGTGATCTGTAACAGCGAGAAAATCCAACGGCCGGATTAGCTTCGCAGCGGTGCCGTTGCTAACAGTGACTGCTTCGCCTCTCGCGAACCGGAAGGATTCCTCGGGACCAAGCGTGTTACCAAACATGCCTGAATCAAACGAGTACGACGAATGATGGTGGGTATCGCCGAAGAACACCTGTCTTGGAAAGCGTTGAGTCACATAGGGCGAATAGTCAGACTTCTTTTCAAGAACCTGTTCGGGTTGAGGTGACCACTCTTGTGCATTTGTGGTGCTAACGGAGAATAGGCAGCACGAGATGGTAACGCCGATTGTTGAGCGAATACATTGCTGTTTGATGCGTTCTTTGTACATCTCACCTACCCCAAGGTTATGTTGCCCCGTGTCCAGCCAATGTACCTGAAGTTTAGCCTAACATAGCAGTACTTCTGCGCCCAATTTCATCAGGCAATTATCGGGCATCGAGTGCGCGCACCGTCCCGACTGCACAGAATGGCGGTAGAACTGCGCCATTGGGTGAGCAAGGACGAGCGACGCCCTTAACAGAAGGAGCTCGCGCAATTGAGTGATGCCTCTGAATTTCTCGACAACTGTCCAATTAATGGAGCGGTTGTGCTGCAGCATTCGCAGCTGCTTGTTCGTCCGCTTGTGGCCCAGGCCGTGTGAGAATGTCAGCAGAAGTTGTCACCGGTTCTCGGAGGCCCGTTTTCATGCTCGCCGAGTGGCGAATTGGCGGGAATCGGC
>JBPCWA010000625.1:0-12814 GCA_051009975.1 Hyphomicrobiaceae bacterium | reverse complement strand
GTTGGCCCTCGTGGATCAAGTTGGCCCTCGTTGATCAAGCTGGCCCTCGTTGATCAAGCTGGCCCTCGTTGATCAAGCTGGCCCTCGTTGATCAAGCTGGCCCTCGTTGATCAAGCTGGCCCTCGTTGATCAAGTTGGCCCCCGTTGATCAGGTTGGCCCTCGTTGATCAAGTTGGCCCTTGATGACCAAGCTGCCCTTTATCATCAAGCTGGTCGTGGGTATCACATTGGCTCGCGAGCAGACCCCACCAAGGCCGAGACGGCGTTGGGCTGCTGCTTGATAACATACACGTCTCGATAGGGAACATGTACCGCGACAGCAACCCATCAAAGCAACCCCGTGCAGATCAGCGGCCGCGGCCGCCGCTTCCCCCGCCGATCGCAGCCGACGGTTCAGTGGGCGTCAAGCTCTCCATTCCCCGCAACAACTGCTCTTCGGTCAGAACGTCAACCACAGTGTCTGTCGTTTGGTCGTCTCGACCCAACAGCGGGCCGCGACGCTCACTGATTAAAACGGGTGCGGCACCTTCTTCCGGCTCGTCAACTTCAACATTCTTCTGGATCGAATGAATGAGGCCTTCGCGCATATCATCGGGGGCGACTGTCTCATCAGCGATCTCGCGGAGAGCAATCACCGGGTTCTTGTCGTTCTCCTTCTCGACGGTTATCGGACTACCGTTCGCGATTGAGCGCGCACGATGCGCTGCAAGAAGAACCAACTCAAACCTATTGTCGACTTTATCGACGCAATCTTCCACGGTCACACGGGCCATAGGCGGTGCACTCCAAGCGATCTGTGCGCTATTTCGACGCGATTTTTCGAGGAAACACTATCCAGTTCTTTCCATAAATGGCACAAACGCGCTTGTGTTACAAGTCTTTAGTCTTGACGAGAGGGGGCATTGCGACGCCGGACAGACGACCGTGGCGCTCGATTAGTTGACTGAAACGCAAGCTATGAACAGTCTGCAAACTCAGGTCAAATTAGGCACCGGAGCTTCAGCGAAGTCCGAGCCAACTCGGCACACGGCCGCGCCAAAACGACGCCGTCAGGTCTTGAGATTGCATAGCAATAAATTCTACTGGCGAACGTATCTCGTGTCAGTACGAACGTTGGGGGCCAGTGGCTCTCAAGTGGCTCGATTGCGACTACGAAGTTGCAATTCTCCGCGCTGGCCCCCATGTGAAAGCAGTAGTAGCGGGTGCGTCAGCTCGTAGAAGAACAGGATCGCCGCAAAGCGACAAGTGCGGCTGAACAACGTTTATTTTGGTGACGTAGCTAATTCCTAGGTGCGTCAGAGGATCCGGTTGTTACGGTCAACGTGAAGAGCGGTATTCGGCGGCTGGCTCAACACAACGTGCGACATTCCGCAATTCGGCATTGTGCAATGAGCGCGTTGATGTAGATGGATGCTGAGTTACAATTTTATGACAAGTTTGCTTGCTCTAAACGGGTAGCTCGGCCACGGAATTCACGTGGGCCCTCGAATATAGTGCAAGTAATAAGTAAGATTGTCGCCAGAGAATTAAGTCAGCCAAAAGATCCAAACGTCTATACTGACGAAATTTAGAAAGCCCACTGGCGCCTGTCCGATCTGCCCAGTCCATTTCCCAGAGGTGAGGATGCATTTTTACCCGACTGAGAAAACCGCGCTGTTTGTCGACGGTGCAAATCTTTATGCAACTGCAAAGTCACTCGGTTTCGACATTGACTACAAGAGGTTGCTCAAACACTTCCGCCAAAAGGGCCAACTCGTCCGAGCACTCTATTATACTGCTCTCGCTGAAGACCAAGAGTATTCGTCCATTCGACCATTGATCGATTGGCTAGACTACAATGGCTATTCAATGGTGACCAAGCCGACCAAGGAGTTCACTGACGCCAGCGGTCGACGCAAGATCAAGGGCAGTATGGATATCGAACTAACGGTGGATGCCATGAAACTGGCTCCGCAACTTGATCATATTGTTCTGTTTACAGGCGACGGCGATTTTCGCGCATTGGTTGCCGCCCTCCAAGAGCAAGGTAAGCGCGTCAGCGTTGTTTCAACCTTGCAAACGCAGCCTGCGATGGTCGCAGATGAGCTACGTCGCCAAGCCGATCAGTTCATCGACCTTGCAGATCTTGAGCAAATCATTTGTCGAGATCCATCATCGCGACCACCTGTCAAGCAACCGGCCCTGGCGAAGTCCGCAGCGCGTCCTCAAGCGGTGCAGCCGGTCCGATTTGATGACGTTGTCGATGACTTCGAGGACGATGTCTAACAAGGACTTCGGGCTTGCTGATTGCGCGCAACGCGGTGGAGCTGCGAGAAGCGGTTAAGTAACTCAGATACCTCGTCTCTCCGCTGCATCGTGTCAAACCTTTGTCGGAGTAGACCGCGTGATAGCAGAGCCGCTCGAAGCGTGTGGTTTATGCCCGCGTCTTGTCGCATTTCGTCATAGTTGCCAGGCAAAGCATCCAGAGTGGTTCAACGGCGCAGTGCCATCGTTTGGTCTGCCGACAGCACGACTTTTGGTTGTCGGTCTCGCCCCGGGAATGAATGGTGCAAATCGCACTGGACGTCCGTTCACCGGTGACTATGCCGGAGATTTACTCTACGAAACATTGATCAATTTCCAGTTTGCGCACGGCACGTATGGAGCCTGCCCGGACGACGGCCTGCGTCTGGATGATTGCATGGTGACGAATGCAGTGCGATGTCTGCCTCCTCAAAACAAACCACTCGCCTCAGAGATAACGACCTGTCGGGCGTTCCTTGCTGCGCGGATCATGAGTTTGTCGAACTTGAGAGCCATTGTAGCCCTTGGGCGGATCGCGCACGAGACGACGTTGTCAGCTCTCGATCAGCGCAGAGCATCGTTTCCATTCTCGCATGGTGCCTGCCACGGCGTGAAACCAGGGTTGGCTTTATTCGACAGCTACCACTGCTCGCGCTACAACACCAATACGCGGAGATTGACGCCCGAAATGTTCGCAGCCGTGTTCTCAAGCGTGCGTGCCTATTTGGATGAGGCCTAGCGCAAATGCTTTGCAGTTGCGATGCTTGGGTCAGCCGTAGCTGCTCTGCATAGAATGTAAGTCCTCTAGCCGGATATCATCAACGAGACAGATCCCGTGAGATGGTCCTCTGCCGGGAGGCCACGCAAATCCGCGCTCGCGATTTGCTAAAGTTTTAACCAGGCTCACGGCTATTGCTTTCGCGAAACGCATGAACCAGAGCGACTCTAGCAGTGCTCGGCCAACATCGTACATGTTATTCCCCGGATATTTGGCAAATGGCCGCCAGCCCTGGTCGCGTTATGGTTCAATAGACTAATCCGAACACGCGCGATATATAGTCACTAGTCGATGAAGGATGACCTCCGATGGCCACGGACCGCGTGAAGCGCAGACTTGCTGCGGTACTAGCATTGGACGTCGCCGGCTTCAGCCGCTTAATGGGCGAAGACGAGGTCGGAACGCTGGCGGCACTTGTCGATTGTCGCAGAAACATTGTTGAACCCCTTGTCTCTGGTCACAATGGTCGGATCGTCAAGTTGACCGGCGACGGTGCACTTATCGAGTTTTCCAGTGCTGTCGACGCGGTCGAATGCGGGGCTGCCATTCAAAGCGCGTTCGCTGATCGCAATGCCGCCCCCCCTGACGAAAAGACAATTCAGCTACGCATCGGCATAAACCTCGGAGATGTCATTCTCGAGCACGGCGACATCTATGGCGACGGCGTAAATATAGCGGCCCGACTGGAGGCTTTGACCGAACCAGGCGGGCTCTGTATTTCTGGTACTGTTTTTGACCAAATTGATGGCAAGGTCGAAATTGCTTTCGAAGATCTCGGGCTGCAGTCAGTCAAAAACATCGCGCATCCTGTGCGCATCTATCAAATGAGGTCAAAAGACTCGAAATCACTCGTGGCGGCGGGTCCGCCCGTGATCGACAGGCCGTCGTTGGCCATTCTACCTCTCGATGACCTCTCAACAGAGAAAGAACAACAATTCTTCTGTGACGCAGTGGCTGAGGACCTTACTACTGCTCTTTCTCGCTTCGACTGGCTTTTTGTGGCCGCCCGCAATGCAGCCTTCGCGTATCGAGGCCAGGCGGTGGACATCAAAAGAGTGGGGATCGAACTTGGAGTACGCTACGTTCTTGAAGGTAGCGTTCGCCAGATCGGTCAAAGGGTGCGCGTCAATGTCCAGCTCATCGACGCGGAGAGCCTGGGACATTTGTGGGCCGATCGAATCGACCGCGAGATAGATGACATCTTCGCGCTGCAGGATGACGTTGTCGGACGGATTGCCTCGACTGTTGCGCCAGAAATCATTCAAGCTGAGATCACGCGGTCTCGCCGGCGACTAAAGGCGAATTTCGGGCCCTGGGACCACTACCTCCAAGCTGTCGACCACTATTACGCGATGACAACCGATGATATTGAGCAGGCGATTCACCATCTCGAGGAAGCGGTGAAGGTCGACCCGCAGTTTGCTGCTGCCTACGCACTACGCAGTCTTTGTGAGACCCACGCAGCGGCACGTGGATGGCACCGCCCGGTGAAGACAGCCTACCAAATTGCCGAGCGCTTTGCGGAATTGGCTGTCCGTTTGTCGCCGACTAGCCCGGAGACAAACGAAGCGCATTCTTTCGTGCTCCTCTGCACTGGTCGTTCGCGAGAGGCGGCAATCGTTGCGCAGCGATCAGTCGAACTCAATCCCTACTTTGCTCGGGCCCACGCTGTATTGGGTCACGCACTCGTGCATTCCGGCGATCCGGAGGCAGCACTTTCCGCTTGCAAGAAGGGCCTTCGGAGCACGTCGCGCGATCAACGTGGTAGTTGGCTGTTCGATGCACTTGGTCACATTTATTTTTTCCTTGGTCAGTTCGAGGAAGCCATCGACGTATCTCATCGGGCACTGCAACACGATCCGTCCCTGTTTGGCGCTATGGTTACACTGGCTTGCGCCAATGCGCAGTTGGGCCGACGGGATGAGGCTCGGCAAGCAGTCGACAGACTGGTGAACTACATTCCCGGTTTTTCGCTGCAGGCGGTGCGAAAGAATCCTATGTTCTCAGATCCCGCCTTTGCTGAGAAGCTGATTCAGAGCCTAGAGCTGGCTGGACTCCCGGAATGAGACTTGTTTACTCCTCTGATCGCAATCTAGATTGGACAATTCTTTGGGAAGACCGGGCGTCGCTTCTCTTTCAAGGATGTCAGGCCCTCACGCGCTTCATCACCGGTAAAGCCAAGGATTTCAAGGGCAGTCGAGGTGTCGAACGTCGGCCCAGCGGTCCTTAGCCAGTTGTTGAGCGAGTATTTTGTCCAACGTATAGCGCTTTGAGCCCCGGCAGATAAGTCAGTAGCGATGTCCATGGCGGCGTCCATCAATTGGTCGTCGTCAACGCACAACGAGACCAGACCTATGCGCTCAGCTTCCTCGCCAGTGAGGTGTTTGCACGTGAGGAGGTAGTATTTGGCCTTGGCCATACCGCAGAGGAGTGGCCATATAATGCAAGCAGCATCACCCGCCGCGACGCCAAGCCGAGTATGTCCGTCGACAATCCTTGCTGATTTGCCGGCGATAGACACGTCTGCAAGGAGTCCAACCACCAAGCCTGCGCCGACCGCCGGACCATTGATCGCCGACACAATGACTTTACTGCAATTGATAATGTTGTAGACCAGATCGCGTGCTTCTTTCCAGGTCTTCATGCGGGCCTGAGGATCATCGATAATTTGCTCGATCAGGCTGAAGTCGCCACCGGCTGAGAAGGCCTTGCCAGCGCCAGTTACAATCACGCAGCGGACAGTTGGGTCGGCATCGATTACCGGCCAAATGTAGGTCAGCTGGCTATGCGTTTCCGCATCGACCGAGTTGTAACTTTCAGGCTTGTCGAAAGTGATCTTTAAGATTCCATCAGCAGGACGTTCGAATTTGAACCTGTCGAATGTTGCGTATTGATCGGGCATGGATTTCCTCATTGTGTCGTTTACAAGTGTGGATAGAAGTGAAGGAACCAACCGCAGTTATGTGCAGCTACTGCCCTGACTTTGCCAACTGCTGATAGGCGCGATGGCTCCGAGCATACCGAAAAACCAGAGAAGACTCAGCTCGTCGCTGCCTAATAGTTATGTGTTGTTTCGCCATCCAGTTAATCGACAATGGATGCGCTAATCGTGCATCGTCAGCCCGCCCGATACGCTGACGACCTACCCGGTCATAAACTCGGCATTGTCACTCGCCAGAAAGGTAACAAGACCCGCAACGTCGCCTGGTCGACCCAAGCGTTTAAGGGGTCTGGCACGCTTGAGGCCTTTGAAAAATTTTTTGTCCATATTCGTCCTCTCCGATGAATGCATTGAGAAGAGGTGTGTCTGTCGGACCAGGACAAACTGCGTTAGCGCGAATGTTGTTTCAGGCGGTTTCACGGGCGATGGTCTTGAGGCGAAACAAGAGAAGGGAGATCTTCGCAAACTCACAAGAAATTGTTCATCGACCCCAATAACATTTCCTTGACCGCCACCTTTGCAAAAACGCACTGAACGTTCGAACCTTCTTACATCCTCTCCGGCGCGGTTGTCTTTGGCTGGCAGCCTACGGTCTACCAATTGCAGATCGAGCGACCAGGTGGCCTCAAGGGCTGAATTCGTCGCAAGATCAAAATAAGCATCTACAAAGCGATCTTAGGCCGATGTGCCCCAGGAAACTGCAGACAAGAAGAGCGTGCCATAGGTTTGACGCAAGAAATTCATCAAGTGTTCAATTTTGAACCGGATGATGTGACACAACGACGGACACAAATGAAGGAGAATATTTCCTCGAGGAGCCACGCATGAGCATTGAGACACAAACACCATCAGAAACAATTGAGTTCTGGGCATCATCGTACCGCGGTCAAGATATTGCCGTTCACCGCCACCATCGAGGATGGTTGGTCTATTCGAACAAGGTGATGCAGACAGGCATGTTGTTCGCCAGCGCACGAGATGCTGCCACTTGGTTACGCCGCAAGGTTGATCAAGAATCTGCAACAGCCGGTTAAACCGGCCGTTGCCATCTGCCACACAGACTACCTACCCGTCGACGAAAGTGCGGGTGCCCCCCTTTCTAAGCTGCAAGTGGAGACAAGAAAAACGCGGTCCGATCGTCAACAACAGTCGCAAGCGTTCAACTACCTACTTAGCTTTCTAAATTGTGATCCTTGTGACGAGCAAGCATCTGGTTACCTCTAGGTTTTTTAGGTTGAAGGGCTCTTAGAGGACATCATGAAAGCACATCCCGGCAGTCGTCTTTCATCACGCGCAACGTCCGGGACACACCCCGACTCAGGATACATTCGCGCTCTAGCAAATTGCCCACTTTACTTCCGCAATGCAGCTTTCGCAGTCGTCTTGGAAGCGCCTGAAGATCCGATCCGCGACCAGGACCTCTCCGTGCTCTGCACTCCAAACAATGATTTCGAGTAGCATGCGAACGAGAGCAACGGCCGACACCGTCGGTTGATATATTCTGCCAGGCGTCTGTCGGGTCTGGCTTCTTCGAGACGAGGCCCCGTTTCTCCAGTCGCTTCAAACGGCCCGCCAAAACAGGCGGAGGTCATTGCCATTGTGTCGACTGCCGCAAGTCGAGCGGAACGGGCCATGGTTTGCATATGGATATGCCAGCTGCAGGATTTGCAGTAACTGGGAACGTGCGCACTTACGACAAGCAGGCCGATAGAGGGACCTTAGTGTCTCGAGGCTTCTGGCCGACTTGCGACTCGGCAATCTATTCGAGGGATTCCGGTATATACGGCTTGGTGTTCGTTGACGCATTGAGGCTTGAAGCCCGAGTGCTTTTGACCGACGATGATTGTCTACGTAGATCGCGCGCCCTCGTGGGACAAAATGGATCCGGACTTACCTGGATTTGCGACGATACTGCCTTCAGCAGACACGCCATTCTAGTGCACTTCGCACGTTTTCTACAGGGCCAACTTGCGAACGTTCAAGTTCTTTGCTGTGATGTAGGCCTGCGCCCCGTCGCAAGTGTGCAAGCGCGATGCTAAGAAAAACAAGGCGACAGGACTTAGCACCATGCGAGAGCTCGCCATTCTGAGTTTTGTGACCCTCGACGGCGTCATGCAGGCCCCAATGATGCCTGACGAGGACAGGTCGGGAGATTTTCGCCATGGCGGATGGGCTGCACCTTATTACGAAGATGTGATGCCTCGGGTCCGAGCGGAAGCCATGTCACAACCCTACGATATGCTCTTCGGTAGAAAGACCTACGAAACTTTTGCGAACCATTGGCCAACTGTCGACATCAACAATCCCGTCGCGCAAATGATGAACGATGCTACAAAGTATGTCGCCAGCTCGACATTGACCGAGCTGGCCTGGTCTAACGCACGACTACTCGATCGCGACACAGTGGCGGCGGTAGAGCAGTTAAAGAGGCAAACTGGCCCCCTACTACAGGTTCACGGCAGTTGGCAATTGATCCAAACTCTGCTTGCCGGAAACCTGATCGATGAATTTCGTTTGTGGACGTTTCCAGTGATCGTTGGCCGAGGTAAAAGGATATTCGACACTGGGACAATCCCGGTGACTGTGACACTTGTTGAGACGAGGCCCTCCCCCAACGGCGTCGTAATGAACACTTACAGAAGAGCCTGAATGCGGTCGGACCACCAAGGCTACCGGATTTCCATTATTTTGTGAGGAGGCATGCTCGTGGCAGACACTTATAGGTTGCGGGATTGAGCCAGAGAAGTTTCGGATTGCCCAACTAGTGATCTACGAAATAACGAACGTGACATTGCGCTCCGGACACTTCACATTGCAGAGTTATTGCGGCAAAAGCAAAGAGGATGCTGGGCCCTATGGAAATCCGCCAACTCGGCAAACTATGGCCGGTCAGCGTTCTTACGCTGGGCGGCGGCGGCATCGGTCAGTTGTGGGGTGAAACAACCCGTGAGGAATCTATCGCCACGGTGCGAACCGCTGTAGACAGTGGAATAATGCTGTTAGACATGGCACCGGCCTATGGCGATGGTGAAGCAGAGCATGTTATCGGTGCAGCCTTCGAAGGCCAGCTTCCCGCACATGTCCGCGTGACAACGAAACATCGGCTTGGCACGCCTAAATGCGCGGACGTTAGAAGTAACATTGTCCAGAGTCTCCAAGGTAGCCTTGCTCGAATGCGTCTCGAGCGTGTGGACCTGTTCTTCCTGCATTCTAACATTGTACCTGATGACTATGACACCAGCGCGTATACCGATCGCCCGGCGACGCGATGGGCCACATATATCGAACAGTTCATTCCTGTTTGCGAGGAACTAGTGGCCGATGGGCGAATTGGTGCCTGGGGCATTACCGGCATCGGCATCCCAGACTGTATCTTGGCGGCCACGAGTCAATCTATTGCCCCGTCTGCAATTCAATGCATTTCAAATCCGCTAGATTCGCCAGGAGAGCTCAAATATTTTGAGGGTCCAAGTCGCGCAAGAGAAATCATTGCTGCTACCAATTCCTCCGGTGCTGGAGTTCTCGGCATTCGACCCGTCCAAGGAGGTGCTCTCACCGACACCGTAGATCGCAAGCTGCCGGCGAGCCACGCTGTCAACATCGACTATGGTCGCGCAGACAGATTTCGTGCGCTCGCCAGAGAATTGGACATGTCAGCGGCAACCCTCGCACATCGCTACGCATTGACGATGGACGCTATCGATACGGTGGTGCTCGGTTGCAAAAATCGCCACGAGCTTCTGGAGTGTATCAGCTCCGCCAATGCAGGCCCTCTTGAAACGGCAATTGCAGAACAAGTCGATGCAGCTTGCGCTCCAATACCGCATCATTGAGTGAGTATCGTGCTCATGGCGCAGGTAAGACCCGCAAGACACCACCGTAATTTTCATCATCGGTACCCACGAATATTTCTCGCTTGCCGCGCAACTCACGTATTGCCAAGCTCTCGACCTTGAGGCCGTCGAGGGTGCCTATTTTTTTGGGGTTCTCCGTAAGAACGATCGCTCCACCTTTAACTGCACCGATTTGGTAAATGATGCTGCGAAATGGACCGTCATCGGGGGTAGCAGTGTAGCCTTCCGGGTCGAGCGTTGCAGCAATGTAGATTTTTCCCTCGCTATCGACATCCATTGCAACCAGAGGGCGATCGTAGAGCGGCTTGCCCGCCTGATTGTAGGCGCCACTAGGAAGTTCAAAACGCACTTTGAATATCGCATATGATCCAATTCGAAATGGATTGAGGGATAGCCTGGTCCACTTAATTTCTGTGCTCGTACGACCTGAATTGCGCTCGGCCCAAATGAAGATCATCTCTCCACCGCTCGTGGAGGCTACTGCTGTAGCTTCCACATTGAAAGACTTTGTGAAATTGCTCCAAGCTGTTTCGGCAACGATATTCACATCGTCCTCAATCAACTCGGCAAGAAAGATCCGATCGAATGAACTGCCGTTATCGGTACTTTCAACGAGCAATACCATTTGCGTACCGGGGATCCGAGAAGCGCTCTCTAGGTCGCTACTCTTTCTTCTGGAGAATATCGGGTTAGTAGAGCGCCACAAAACACCTTCGAGCGAAGAGGGCAGAGCCATTAGGCTGACCCGTGGCAGGTGCAATTCTTCCGGATTCTTGGCGTCGTGGACGACAATAAATGTCTTGCCACCAATCCAGGCAAGACCACTTAAATCAGGCAATGGTTTTGATGACGAGAGTGAAGTCTCCATATTCGAAAAATTGGATTGAGGCTCCGCGGATGCCGGCATCAAGAAGACTAATAGAAACGTAACACGCATTACTGATTGAATTCGCAAAACTTCACCATTGAGTTCACGCCAGTCAAATCTGTGTTGGAATGGTAGCGAGCTCGTTTCTCGCTGGCAACTATGGTGAGAAGGTCGGCCACGCGTAGGAGGCCGCTCGCCATGACCGGCCGCTGATAAACGAACTCATGGCAGACGGGCCACTGAAACTACGCTACACTCCTGCCCGCGGTCCGCGCGTCACGGAATGTCCTTGGCGAAGAATTCCCCGAAGCAAGATTCTGAGCAGCAGAAGTAATGCGAGTTTCAGGACGAAACGCATGGATCCATAGAAGAGCAATCCACCGAAGGACTTTGTGACCTCCAATAGACGTGATGGTATCATGGTCCTGCCAACCCACTTCGGTTCAGTTCAGTTGAACTCGTTTAGGTGCCAAATTGCCTATCACGAGCGCAGACCCATCAGCGCAAAGCAGTGCATTTAAATGGTGTGATCGCGCACCCACGATGTGTCTGATCGGTCTTCCCTTCAACTGATTGCAAATTCGTTATAACGGAAGAGAGGACAACAATTCTCGACCGTGACCCAGTGTAGAATTCCCGGTTTCATCAATCTCGCCTTTGAGCCCCATCCAGCCGTTGATCTGAGCCGTCCGTCCGTGTTGACCGGCGTAGCATGAGATCCGGCATTTGTTTTGCACTGACTAATTGTTGCGTTAATGAAAGCTTCCGCGTCACCTGCGCGAGATTGAGATCCCGCGGCTCTTGAATGAAATACCCTGCGTCCCGTGACCACCGATCATGATTGCCTCCGCAAGTGGGCTGAGAGCCTGCTGATCAACTTCCCACTCCACGAGAAAATTGGACCCGATGCCTCCCGTGTCTTCTCGAATGTCAACCGTGACGTTGGTCGAAGCAAAAGGTTTCAGAACGATAGGATTGTTCAAATATGACCTTACCGCTTTGCCATCCCGATCATGGAAAGTAATGCGCAACAGCGTGATTGCCCGACTTGGGTCGATATTGTGGATGACTAGTGTCGAAGCGAGCGGGTAGCGACTTCGCGGATCTGTGTGTATGTGTGAGTAAGCAGGGACATAGATCGAACCGCCGAGCGATCGAACCAAGAGGCGTTTATCGTGATCTTCCGCATAGATTGGTCCTGCACCGGTAAGGCCGGCGATAACCAAAAAAATGAGTGCAACACCACTCGGCCAGAAACGACACTTCCTCTTCCTCATAAAGAACCTCTCTCATTGCTATGACCTCGTCTTGACAGCGCGCAAGCGACGGAACATGAAATGCGGCGCGCCAGACGTCATAGACTTTGCTATGCGACGGTCGACTACATCAGTTGAATACGTAATAGTGTGCAGCAGTGGTGACCCGCGATAGCTGCCATACAACTTGACTTTAGCTTTTTGGCGCCTGGTACAATTTCACTGCCCGATCGCGGTAAGTTAACTCTATCTGGCTTTTGTGAAGAAGCCATACCTTGCCAGCCAATTCCTCTCAGGTCGGCGGGGTATCGTGGCTGTGCCGTGGCTCGACCGAAAGAGGTGTTTATCGCTTTGGCGGAGGTCAGCAGCCCCCATATCATCGCTCATTCTCCATTTGGATATCATCGCTCAAAAAAATCAGGTCGGCAACAGAGCTTCCTGAAGAAGTTTGATGAACCTCGCAATGGCAACTCGCCTCACTGGTGGATCGCGGTACAATTCCACGGCCGACCTCCGCGCTCGTGCGAGAAAGCATGGACCAGCGTTATTCCCAAGCACGCATCCCCGCGATGGCGTCCCGGACGCAGACGCCTTGACCGTGATCAATAATTCCCGATCGAGTTCGGTGATAATATTCGCAAGAAAACTATCTAACTTGACTTGGCGGCTGAAGGACCCGACCAAACATTATTCTGCTGCTTAGAAATTGCAGATCACCATTCGCAACTGTAAGGAACCTTACAATGTTTGATACGATAATCGTCCCGGTGGACGTCGGTAACACGGATAAGTCGGCAGTGATGCTGGAGACCGCGCAGAGATTGGGCGGCAAAG
>JBPCWA010000624.1:0-4223 GCA_051009975.1 Hyphomicrobiaceae bacterium | reverse complement strand
ATTGCGTTCGCGTTTGTCTCCACCCCCAGATAGATGTAAGTGGGGAGCCGCTGAACTGGTCAGTAAGGCCCCGGCACGATCGGGCTGCCGTCAAAAAAACGCCCTACGCGGAAACGACTGAGGTCATGGCCTGTTGGGCGGTCCGTTAGAATATTTGCCATGATCCGGCCTACGGCAGGTCCAATACCAAAGCCGTGACCGCTGAGCCCCGTAGCAACATACAAGCCGGGCAATCTATGGTCTTCGCCTAGAACTGGAACGGCGTCGGGAGTTACGTCGATCATACCAGCCCAGGCTTCTGCGATTTTCACGTCTGCCAGTGCCGGAAAACGTTTTGGTAATCGCTCCTCTATGCGACTAACAACTATGGGAGACGGTTTTGGAGAGACCACGCGCATGCGCTCAAACGGGCTCATCTCATCGCCAGACCATCGGCGTGCTGTGCCCCAGGCGCCTGGAAAGTTTTTCGGCGCTCCCACCCGGATACGCACATCTTTAGCCGAGGTCTTCAAGAGATTGCGGAATTTGAAAAGGTAGCGAAACGATTCCAACGACAGATAATGTTCTGCCAAATCTCCAGTTGCGACCGTATAGCCACCGTCCTGACGCCGCCTCAAAGCTAAACCAGGTGCGGATACGTTGGCGGTGTAGGCCTCTGGAGCCGGCATAGTCCTCACAACCGTTGAGCGCACGGCAAGCTGCGGCAAGTCGAGCCCAGCGTTGTTGGCAAAAAAAGTGGACCAGGCGCCACCGGCGAGCACAACCTGATCGGAGCGAACGCGGCCCTTCTCCGTCACAACTCCGCATAGGCGCCCGGCCTGCATATCGAGTATTCGTACTGCACAACGCTCAACAATAACGACGCCGGCGCGGCGGGCCGCGCGCGCGAGCGCCGGTACGGCCAGTCGCGGCTCAGCACGCCCATCACTCTCGGTGAACATCGCGCCAAGCCAATCGCCGGCGATGCCCGGATGAAAGCTTTCGAGCTCGCGCGTGGTCAGCATTCGCGTTCCAAGCTGGTGGCGAAGGGCTAATTCATACCAATCATGGTACTTTGCTCGCTGGGCCTCGGTCTCGATCAAGTAGAGGCATCCCGCAGACGTGAAGGCCAGATCTGAATCGCCAGTTTCCTTGGCAAGATTGCGCCAAATTCGGTTGGATTCCATCATGATCGGCAACTCAGCCCAGTCTCGCCCCTGCTGGCGCACCCAGCCCCAATTTCGGCTTGACTGCTCTCCTGCAACACGGCCCTTTTCAAGCAAGAGCACCGCCTTGCCGCGCTTTGCTAGGAAATAGGCAGTCGCAGTGCCGGCGATACCAGCCCCAATTACAACAACGTCGACCTCGCTGGGAAGAGGATCGCAAAACGCGACCTCATCCTGATCCGAAATCATCGAAGATTGATGCATGTTCACCCCTGGATCGACCCAAAGAAACCATCTTTATAAGTAGCTGGCACCTCTCAATATGACGCGAAGCAAACGATCAAATTAGCGATCCTCCGGCTTGGCCAAACCTGTGTGCGAGATCCAATAGCAGCGCTACCCTCTTCTATTCCTTAGTACTGCGCAAAGCTCAAGTTCCTTGATTGCCAATGGGTATTGCCAATGGGTCGTCTAGCAAGTGCGACGATCAAAGAATGTCGTCCTTGTTATCGCTGCTCCACATTGCTCTGTTGACGCAACAGGCCCGGTTGTTGCATGTCTCATCCCAGCATTCGGCGACGACCGTGTCCACATCATCTCGCATGATCTGGGTGAACCGACTAATGATGTTTAACAAGAGGCAAGAGCCTCAACTGTGAAGGTTAAGGATTCGCATGGCACAGATTGATTCGATTGAAGGTTCTGGATTTCCGTTGGGTTTCCAAGTCAGCAATAGTCAACGGCGCCCCGGTGTCCTAGGAACCCAATCTTCACGCGATACCTTCACAGTTGAGGCGCGCATGCTGAAGGGGCATCAACGCGAAGGCGTGGTCAAGGAGGGCACAAGCGGAAGCAGTTGGCGCCTGACCTGCGATGAAGGTAAGCACCTCAAAGGAACGGACCTTGCACCATTTCCGCTCGGTTTTTTCAATGCCGGTTTGCATTCTGATCTAATGGGACGAATGACTGCTTTGGCCGAGGCTCGATCGATCCAGCTGGACGACCTTAATATCGATTTGCAGAACCACTTCTGGATGACTGGGTCTTTCTTTCGCGGCACCGGCGAAGGATTTGCTGATCCAGCAACAGTTGCCGTCAAGGTCAAATCTCCTCACTCGGCAGCGGACCTAATGAATTTGATTCATGATTCGATCAAAGCTTCGCCCGCGATGGCGGCGATGCGCATCCCAATCACAAATACCTTCGCGATCTATGCCAACGGTCGTCGCCGCGCCGTCGCCGAATTGACTGCTTCGAAGGCGGACGACGCGCCCGATCCTTATGTGACTTACACAAGCCCGCCGAGGCCACTGCAAGAGTGGACCGACAATCACTCCCTCATTCGAAAGACAGGCGAGGTGGAGAGTGGTGAAATTACGCCAGCACCGACGGGCACGACGACGCGCATTATACGCAATATCAAGGGTCATAGCTCGCTTCTCGACAAAGCAGGCATCGTGGAAACAGATACTGTACTCGGGCTTCCAGGAATGAGTCACTTTGCCCTAAAAAGCGATGAACGAAGCGCATCCGAATGCGCTCCTTGCGGATTGTCACTGCAAGCGGCTGGCATCGCTTTTTGTTTCATGACGCAACTCGGCCGCTATATTGAACACATGAAATTCGAAATTGAAGGCATTCGGATGGTTCAATACAGCCCCTACGCCGTGACCCAAGATGCCAACGGTTTTAACGGCGTTGCAGAACCAGTTGACACCCACCTGTTTTTGAACGGGCGAGCAGCGGACGAGGACTTCGCAAGGTTAATGCTCATTGCTGCGCGAACATGTTATTTGCATGCTACACTAGCGGCGGCGTTGAATCCAAAAGTGAGCGTAGAGCTAAATGGAGAGAGTGTTTAGTACCCTCAACTTGGTTGATGAAGTCACGCGTCGGTATCTTCAACTGGCAAGGGCCAGACTAGCGAGATCTTTAGATGAGATGTCGCCCGCTGCAACATATGCAATTTGCCGTAAATCTCCGGCGCGTGGATATCAATATTGCGCTGATGTGACCAGGGTTGCCTGCGCGCCATCAGGCTAGTTCAGAACAAAAATCGCTGCATTCAAAATCGAAGCGAACGCCACCCAGACGGCATAAGGGATGAACAGCAGAGCCGCCCGGCGATTTTGTCGCCAAGCTACCAGGATGAACGCAACGATCGCCACGAGCAGACTCAGAATGATTGAAAATGCCAAACCGGTTTGGTGGGCCACAAAGAAAACTGGCGACCACAAGAAATTGAGGGCCAGTTGAACCCACCAGAGCCTCATCGCCAACCCAACGCGGTCTTGCTTCCAAACAAGCCAGCCGGCAAACGCAATCGCCACATACAGTACCGTCCACACGGGACCAAAGACCCAACCCGGAGGATTGATGGCGGGTTTAGCAAGTTGATCGTACCATGTGCCCGGTAATGTGAGTGCGCCGATCAGAAGACCTCCGCCCAGAACAAGAACGACAAACAGAACGAGAGACAGAATTCTTTGCATTGCTATGGCCCGACACTCAGTCCGCACTATCTGTAGTCGATATCCCAGACAATCTTACTCCTCTTGAACGAATGCCACGGAGTCAATATGGCATAAAATTGTGGGATCCAGCCGCAAACTGACCTGACCAACTCAGCACCGCTCAAAACTTTACCCGCTGAGCTTCGCGAATCAACAGCACACTTTGAGTATCCTGACAGAGCCCATTTCTTCAACGAGAGACATCACGGTGACTATGCTCGTTGCCGCCGCGTTACGTGGCGTCAGCGTGAGCCCGCTCAAGTTCCCTCAAACTACATAGAGATCAGCGAACTTTTGAGACCGGTGAACCGGGTCGAGATCAGGTGGCCCCTCATGAGAATTTGGGCGGCAAATCGTTAAATGCCCAATCACCGTAGTCACCTGCCCCGCGAAGCCATCGACCACCCTCATCGCTACCGACATCATGATCCCATTGTGGTGGCTTGCCCTTGCCGTGGGCTTCTTGGACAATTGCACGTCGCTTCTGGCTCAATAGGATATCAGCCTTGAGGGAGTCAAAATCCCACTTCTGCGCCATGCGCTCTTTGAAACTAGCCACGATTGC
>JBPCWA010000623.1:0-6289 GCA_051009975.1 Hyphomicrobiaceae bacterium | reverse complement strand
TGAACCTCTTCGATGGATCGGCGCGAACATTGTCAAGGGCGCCATTAACCGCAAAGAACGCGCCGAAGATCGCAACGAGCTTCCGACTCTGATTGACCATCGCTTAGCAAGTTTGGCAACTCACATCGCCGCAAGATCTGGATAATCGCAGGTATCCATGTGTCATGCTGAATTTCTCGATCCAATAGAAGACAGAGTACGACCCTCTGACGAGATGTGGTTTCCGAGCCAAAAAACTGCGAGGTTTCCTTTCGGGACATGGTGGCGATCCAGCATTGAGAGGCGGCAACTGATGCAGTGCCTTGTGCGCAGAAGTCACCAGTCAACCGGACGCCAGCGTCGTTTGACGGCAACTTTCGGCTCAGAGCAATTCGTCGCGACTCATCAACTTCAGTCCTCGCGCTGTTGCTGGCCGAGGTGCGTCGTTTGTCCGCTACTGGGGAAAACAAACACGGACCGACGGAGATATTGCGGCAGCTGGCGCTTTGGCATCGGAAACTTCCAGGGTTGATAATGAAGCACTTCAGCCACCGAGAATCCGACAGCATTCGGCCCTCATTTTCTCTTCCCCTCACCAAGGTCTGTTGCGATCTTGACAACTGTTTTAATCAGCGGGGAATCGCGACGCTCTTTTAGGTAGGCGATACGATAATTTGTTACGATTTCAGCATCGGATATTCGCACAGTCCTGAGACGTGGATGAGGCACGAATTCAAAGTCGGCTACCACACCAATGCCGATGCCCTGCTCAACGGCTTTCCAAACCGCTTCGCGACTACCAATCTCAATGACCGGATTTACCGCAACACCGGCCGCTTTCAGTGCCGTTTCGAATGCAAGTCGCGTAGTCGAGCCTTGTTCGCGAAACACCATGTCAACGCCGTTGAGTTCACTGAGACGGATGGTGGTACGTTTGAACCATGGATGTTTGTCATGAACGAAAACAATGACCTGGTGCCGGCTGAACGGAACCATCTCGACGCGCGGATCGTCTGCGAAGTGCGCGATCATGGCGACGTCCGCTGAAAACTCGAACAAGCGTTCCAGCGTTCGTTGAGAATTCCCGAGCAGAACTGAAACCTTCACATTCGGATAGTGCGACTTCAGAGCGACAAGAACATCGGTCGCGTGAAACGGACCCACAGCCGCCAATCGGAGATGGCCAGCCTGTTGGCCGCCGTGTGTTTCAAGCAGGTCCAGCGCGTCAGCCTTCAGTTGGATTATTCGTCTCGTAATTTCCAGCAAATCCCTACCGAGCGGCGTCAGAACAACATTTCGGCCCTTGCGTGCAAAAAGCTCGACGCCATGGTGGGCTTCGAGCTCCCTGATCTGAGTTGTAATCGTGGGTTGGCTGATATTAAGTGCCTTTGCGGCATTGGAGAACCCACCGAGTTTGGCGGCGGCATGGAAGGAGCGGAGTTGTGTGTCATTCATTGGATTTTCCTGCGAAAACTATCGAAAATATATATTTGTTCTATGTGTAAGTCAGCCCTAGCCTACTTCAAGTACCGAGGAGGCTTGCTGTGTGGCAATATCTAAATCCGGTCCAGGTTCGATTCGGAACCGGCATTTTTCAGAAGGTAGCCGACCTGATTGTAGGTCGCCGATATGGTTTGGTGACGTACAACGAACCATACTTCGACGAATTGATACGAACCCTTGAGCAAAAGGCCGGATCGCCGGTCGTTACGATCAACGACGTCCGACCCAATCCCGACTACATACTTCTCGACGACCAGGTCGCGCGCATCGCTGCCGCAGGCACGCCGGACGTCTGGGTCGCGCTCGGGGGGGGATCAGTGATCGACTCCGCCAAGGTGTTCGCAGCAGCACACGGAGCCTTCTCCAACGTTGCCAATTTTCTTGAAGCAGGATCAGGGGCGGAGAATCTCTCCGCAGTCCCAATCATCGCCGTTCCCACTACGGCAGGCACCGGCTCGGAGGTCACGTGCTGGGCAACCGTTTGGAAGGAAGAAACTGGCCAAAAATTCTCATTAGCTCGTTCCAACCTCTACCCGGAGTTCGCGGTGGTCGATCCTGCCTTGATGATCGGGAAACCCCTCGGCCTTACAATTAGTACAGGCCTCGATGCCCTGTCGCATGCCCTTGAAAGCATATGGAATGTGAACGCCAATCCGGTTTCTGCAAACCTTGCGGTATTTGCGGCGCGCGAAGTCATGGACGTGTTGCCACGGCTGGCCGACGACTTGACGTCGGTCGAGCTGCGCAGCCGTATGGCACAGGCCTCACTGTTCGCCGGCCTTGCATTCTCAAATACCAAGACGGCAATATCCCACTCGCTGTCTTACCCGATTACGCTGAAGCACAACGTTCCGCACGGTATTGCCTGCTCGTTCTCCCTGCCAATTGTCATTGAAAGCGTCAAAGATATCGGCGGGCTCTGCGAGGCCTCTCTGCGACGCATTTTCGATTCCGATCTGGAGCATGCGTCCCGAAGCGTTGCAACGCTTCTCGAGAGTTGTGGCGTTTCTATCAAGCCTGCGGATCATGGTGTTGCGGACCAGGAGTGGGCGAGCCTCGTAGACAACGCGTTTGAGGGGGAACGCGGTCGGAACTTCATCGGAGAAAAGGTGCAATTTCTGAGAGCGGCTGAAACCTTCGGAGCCGCCGCGCCCAATTAGTCGAAGGTAGATGAATGACCGCGGAATGCAGTGGTCTAAGAATGGTACAGGGAGACTACGGATGCCGAACAAACGAAGTCAACTGCAAGCTCTCGCTGCCGTGACAGCACTGACGGTGTTGTCGGGGACCACTGTGTGGGCGCAACAGTGCGAAGACCCGAAACAGCTGACCTTCGCGATGATACCGACCGAGGAGTCGGTCGCGGAATTGCAGCTTTACAAGCCTGTGACCGACCGAATGCAGAAGGTTACCGGAAAGAAGATCGAGTTCTTCATGCCGACGTCTTATGCGTCCGTCGTTGAGGGCCTTCTGAGCAAGTTTATCGACGTCGCCGTCCTCGGCCCCTACAGCTATATCATTGCCAATAACAAGGACGATACGATCGAAGTCTTTGCCACCTACGCCAAGCGGCCAGGCCATCTCCAAGAGGAAGGACCGGGATACAAGGCTGCGCTCGTGACGAAGAACGGATCGAAGTTTACGTCGATCGAATCACTGAAGGGCGCGGTGCTTGGTCTGGTCGACCCGGGTAGCACGTCCGGGAACCTATTTCCGCGTGTCGTTTTCTCAAAGAACGTTGGCGGAAACCTAGATAAGTATTTCGGAAAAGTTGTCTACACCGGCAGTCACGAACTCTCAACGGTGGCCGTTGCCAAGGGCAAGGTCGATGCGGCTTTCGTCGCGACACACCGTTTCGATAATGTTGTCAACAAGGGCGACGTCAAGCTCGACGACTTTAACGTCCTGTGGTCGTCACCCCCGATTCCGCAAGATCCGTTCGTTTATCGCAGTACGTTGTGCGAAGGTGTGCGCAAAAATATCTCCGAGACGTTCCTGGGACTCTCCAAAGACGTTCCCGGAGAGAAGAAGTACCTGGACAACGTGAAGTCCAATAGGTTCGTCAAAATGACATCTGCGGACTACGACGTCATCCGGGCGCTCAAGAAGGCCAAGGATTCCCGCAAGAAGAAATAGCAAACGATAGGCGAGAACCAAAACGGTCGACAGGGCCACGTGGCCACGGAAACGTACCGTGCGCCACGTGGCTTGCGGCCAGACTTAGGGTCGACCGGTGACCACATGAGTATCATTTCTGTCGAGAACCTTAGCGTCCGATACACGGCAGGCGGACCCGAAATCTTAAAGGACGTAAGTTTCACTGTGGAGCCGGATGACTTCTTTGCCGTTATCGGGCCGAGCGGCGCCGGTAAGTCCACTCTGATCCGCTGCATCAACCGCCTCGTCACACCGACGTCCGGGCGAATCATGCTCTACGGCGAGGATGTTCTAACGCTCAATTCCAGAGATCTTCGCCGGGTGCGGCGCAACATCGGCATGATTTTTCAAGAGTTCAATCTCGTCAACCGGATGTCGGTCATGGACAACGTCCTGTCGGGCCGACTCGGTTACGTCAGCAGCGTGCGCGCATTGTTCAAGTTCTTTTCTAAGGACGATATTGCTCGTGCCCTTTCTGTACTCGATCGGGTTGGACTGTCGGACCATATCGACAAGCGCGCAGATGAGCTTTCCGGCGGTCAGCGTCAACGAGTCGGCATTGCGCGCGCGTTGATGCAGGACCCCAAATTGCTGCTCCTTGACGAACCGACATCTGCCCTCGACCCGAGGATCTCACGCGAAGTCATGGGGCTCATCATGGAGATTGCGAAAGAGTACAAAGTACCGGTTCTGTGCAACATACACGACGTACAGCTTGCGAAGGAGTTCTGCAACAAGATCATCGGCTTGCAGGACGGCATCAAGAAATTTGACGGCCCAACTTCGGAAATGAATGAGGAGACCTTGAACGAGATCTATGCGCTGGAGGTTCTGTGATGACGGTGCTGACGCGCGACGATCAACGCGTTTCTGAATTCCTGGATGGTCGTCGCCACGGTCGCATCAAGCGGACGTTGGTCTATCTGCTGGTCCTTGCGTTCGTGGTCATCAGTGTCAAGACCACCATTGTCGACGATACCGACTGGGAGCGCATAGGTTCTTTCTCAAACGTGTTGGCATCCGTTGGTGAGTTCTTGCAGGTTGACTGGAGCCTATTTCCCAATCTCTGGCAACCAGCCCTCGAGACCATCCTCGTTGCAACACTCGGCACAATTTTGGGGGTGATCACATGCATCCCAGCGATCTGGTTCGGCGCGCTGAATATTTCGCCGTTCCCCCCCATAACCTATCCAATCGCGCGCATGACTATGACACTCAGTCGTTCCATCCACGAAATCGTTTGGGCGCTCTTCTTCGTTGCGGCGGTCGGGCTTGGCGCGCTGGCCGGAGTCTTGGCCATAGCCGTTCGCTCGGTTGGCTTTATTGCCAAGATGTCCGCCGAGGCCATCGAGGATCTGGACCCGCGTCCGGTCGAAGCCATTCGCGCGGTAGGAGGTAATCCGTTTCAGGTGTTTCTCTACGCAATCTTGCCCCAGGTGCTGCCGGCAATGATCAGCGTCATCATATTCGAGTGGGAAATCAATATACGCCGGTCATCCGTGCTCGGTCTCGTTGGTGCGGGCGGCCTTGGACTGGTCTTCTTCCGTCAGCTCAATACGTTCAACCACGGAGGTGTGACGGCTGTCATCCTCACCATTCTCGCGCTAATCATTTTCGGTGAGATCGTATCGTACTTCGTCAGAAGGGCGCTGATATGACCGGTGTCGACGTGATCGCGAGAACGCCTGGTGATGCAGGTCGCAGTGCCCCTCAACGGGAATGGAGCCGCTTTAAGTTTCCAGGCTCGATCTACCGTTATGGTGGCTTCCTCCTGGCACTCTCGTTCATTGCCTTTTCGATCGCCTACCTGAACATCCCTTTGGAACGCTTCATCAACATGTTCGGGCGAGTCGGAACGCTGGTGACCGACCGCTACTATCCACCGGATGTCGAGTATGTGCTCGACAAGGACTACCTGTCCTCCGTGTTCGACACGATCAAGATGGCGTATCTCGGCGCGCTCTTTGGCATGGCCTTTGCCATCCCGCTCGGGTGGTTCGGAGCCTACAATATGACGCCGAGCCGCCGGTTCCTGTATCCTGTTGCCCGGTTGATGACCATCGGCGCACGGGCCGTTCACGAAACGATCTGGGCAATCCTGTTCGTGACCATTGTCGGCTTTGGCCTGATGGCCGGGGTCCTGGCCCTGACAATGTTCTGTCTCGGTTTTGCCGGCACGCTGTTCGCGGAAGAGATCGCAGGCCTCTACCTGGGCCCCGTCGAAGCCATTAGGTCAACGGGTGCCAGCGAACTGTCCGTCATGGTCTACGGCGTATTCCCGCAGGTGCGTGTCGCGTTTACGGGTATTGGCATTTATACCTGGGATGTGGCGTTCCGCGCGGCTACAGTTGTCGGCTTCTTCGGAGCCGGCGGTATGGGCTGGTACCTAAAGCGCAATGTATTGCAGATTGAGACGCAACGTGTCGCTGCCATCCTGTTGTCGATAATCGTTTTGGTTCTCATTTCGGAAGCGATATCGGCCTGGGCTCGCGCCCGCGTGGCTAAAGCCAAATAGTATTCACTTTCAAGCCGTCAGAGCACTGGGGTCGAAGTCATCTCATCAATCCATGTCCTCTGTCGGTCAAAGCGGGCAGTACAAGTATCGCCTGTCGCGACCGGCGTTCATCCACATGTGTGAAGAGCTTTGGAC
>JBPCWA010000622.1:0-4340 GCA_051009975.1 Hyphomicrobiaceae bacterium | reverse complement strand
GATTAAAATGCCTGGACCAAGCCATTCGGTGTCTGATTGGTACACAGCAGCGCATGTCTTCTGCCTGTCCTCGCTCTGGGAAGGGTTCCCAAATGCGGTAGCGGAGGCCATGGCTCATGGCCTGCCCTGTGTCGGCTTCGCAGGTTGTGCGGGCGTGCGCGATCTGATCACGCATGAGCAGAACGGCTTGCTGGCTGAGGGCAATGGTGGTGCCCAATCTCTTGCCAAAGCTCTTGAGACCCTAATGGGCTCTGCTGAAATGCGCAGTAGCTTGGGCGAGAGAGCAGTACATAGCATAAAGCCATACTCGCCGGATGACATATTCGATCTCTGGGAGCAGACGCTAACGAGGGCGACCAAGTATTGAGGCTGTTGTTTTGCATAAAGGCCATGGATAATTCCGGCGGCGGCGGGGAACGCGTCCTGGCTGATGTCGCATCCGGATTGGCCGCGCGAGGACATGACGTGGTGGTTCTGTCCTACGATCGGCCGGGAGGGCGCTCATACTATTCGCTTGATCCGCGTATCGAGCGAATACAACTAGGCATTGGCTCTACGACGGCTCCGGCGACGATGCCGGTAACGCTTCGCCGGATGTTCGCGCTTAGGAAAAGCATTCGGGCCAAAGCTCCTGATGTTGTCATCGGCTTCATGCACAGCATGTTCATACCACTCGGCCTGGCGCTCATGGGGACGTCTATTCCTATGATTGCCAGCGAGCACATCGTGCCGGAACACTATCGTTCTCGCCCTATCCAGGCGCTGCTATTGCGCCTGACACCGTACTTAAGTTCGTGCATCACGTGCGTGTCCAAGCAAGCACGGGAGGCTTATCCTCGCTCACTCCAAACAAAGATGGTTGTTGTGCCCAATCCGGTAACGTTAAACCCCACGGGGCGCTCGGACGTGGCTGGCTCGCATAAAGCTCGTAAGATGCTGCTCTCGGTGGGCCGGCTTGAACCTCAGAAAGATCATGCGACTTTGATTGAAGCATTTGCTGAGATTGCCAGTGAGGTTCCTGATTGGGACCTACGAATTATTGGCGAGGGGCAACTGCGGTCTCAGTTGGAATCCATGGTCGCTGAATTTGGCTTGGAAAGCCGCGTAGAGTTACCTGGCGGCTCGAACAACATTGCAGCGGAGTACTTGTCTGCTCAACTTTTTGTCCTGTCGTCCCGTTATGAGAGTTTTGGATTGACGACGGTCGAGGCTTTAGCTCATGGGCTCCCGGCAATAGGCTTCGATGACTGTCCTGGGACCAATCAACTGATCCGACCTGGAATTAATGGCGATCTCGCGAACGGCAGCGGTCGGAGATCAACGGCCCTTGCCAAAAGCCTGAAGGTTTTCATGCAGGATGCGGATTTGCGCGTTCGCCTTTCGGCGAATTTGGATGGAGTCCCGGATGAATTCCATATTGATAAGATTTGTGGGCACTGGGAAGAGACGCTTGGCGAAGTGATACGCAACGGACAGGATTTCCATACGCGAGTGTTCTGTTAGATGCTTGTAGATTTGAAGCGGTGACGATGATGAAATTGGACCGACGGGTTCGTAAATCGATCACAACAAAACTACCTGTGGCACACACGAGCGCATGAAGACTAGCCTAGCAAGCGGGTGTTGGTCTGGCATGCGCGGATCTCCATAAGAGCCTCTCCAATAGGGAGCGGCTCTCAACGGTCACGCGCGCGGCCTTAGTCGCAACAAACTCAGCTAGTCAATGCTACGGTGAAATCTGCATCGGCCCACAAAATAGGGGCTGAGATCGGTGATCGGAGTCATGTAACCCTAGGCAACGAGTACTCGCCAATGTGAATGGACATGCCAGTGAAAAGACTATTTGCCAATCTCAGCCTTTTGATTGCTTCAGTTGTCTTCGCTCTTCTACTTCTTGAGGGCATGTTGCGGTTTCTACCCGTCAACGAGGGGTTGCGCGCTCAAGCCGTCAATACCAAGCAGCCTATTTACCGCTTCAAGCCCAACAGAGTAGCCCAATATTCGCATCGTTGGGATTTTGATATTCGCAATGCCGTTCGCGTAAATAATTATGGATTTGTATCAGATCAGGACTATGACCCCACCTCGCCATCGCCTTTGTTTGCGGTAATAGGCGACTCGTATGTGGAGGCACAGATGGTCCCCTTCGCAGAATCGATCGCGGGACGTCTTCAAGCGAAAGTGAAGGACAAGGCGCGCGTTTATGCGTTTGCAGCGTCCGGATCCGGCCTCGCCCAACACATGGCCTACGCCAAATATGCGCGCGATGAATTTCGCCCAACTGCATTCGCTTTCGTAATCATTGCAAATGATTTCGTGGAATCCTTAGCCCACCGCAATGCAAGTAATGGCTTTCATAGGTTTGTGCGTGACGGCGCCACAGATTGGCGAATGGACTTAAAAGAGTATGAACCAAGTGTGCTTCGGCGGCTTCTGCGCAATTCAAAGTTGGCAATGTACCTAATGACTAACGTGAAAGTTCATGTAAAGCTGAACTATGCCGTTGGAAATGCGCAGCTTCCGTTTTCGCTTGGGGGCAAGGACCAGGGGAGACGTTTCGTAGGGAATGTAGATTTCCATGCCGACCAAGCACTTTGGAGGGATGCGACGTGGGCCGCTGCGATATACCTAGACAATTTGCCCCAATGGGCGGGGGTCCGGCCCGATCATATTGTTTTTGTCGTCGATGGAATTCGACCACAACTCTACGAGAAAGACGGACTGGAGGGTGTGGCCGGTAGTTTCTGGGCGAGGATGAGGGAGCACTTCATAACTGAGGCGAAAAAGCGTGGATATGAAGTTATCGACATGCAGCAGAGGTTTATCGCAAGCTATCAAAAAAAGAAAAAGCGCTTTGAATTCCCGACTGATTTTCATTGGAATAGTGAAGGCCACGCCGCTGCAGCAGAGGCGGCGACCGGTGGGGAAGTATGGAGCCGCTTTCGACGGAATCTAAACACTGAAAATTCGAATTCTGGAACTGGAATGAGGTTTCGGTAGATACGCCAAATCAATCGTGTCTTTTCTTTCAGTCTGCGAGGGGAACGCTCTTTTACTGCTTGATGGACGCGCAGTGTGCAAAAGCACCTAAGCTGGCAGCTATTCTCTCTGGTTAGCTATGACGGCAACTATTGGGGTAAGGTCTAAATCGGTTCTTTTGGGCTTCCTTCGGCTGCTAAGACTGTAGCTCACGCACGTCCTTGGACTGACGTTTGAGTCGACGCACCGATTGGGATTTAGCCCGGTGCCGGAGCGAACTTTTTGAAGCGACAATTGGTAATGACTAATATCTCAGTAGTGATACCGACATGCGATAGGCCTATGCAACTAGTTGCGGCTTTGCAGTCGGTGCTTGCCCAGACCGCACAACCAAAGGAAATCGTGATAGTAGACAATGGCGTCATGTCTGTTGTGCCCGAGAACCTTCCCTGCAGGGTGATACTTGAGCGCCTACCGGCGGCCCGAGTTGGCGTCAGCCGGGCGAGGAACGTGGGGGCTGAAAAAGCCGGAAGCACCTACGTTGCGTTTTTGGATGATGACGATACTTGGGAACCTGACTATTTGGAGTATATGGCTTCCGCAATTGCCAACGCACCACAACCCCCCGACCTCTTATTAGGGCGTATTGATATAGTTCGTGGTGGCAAGCAGCAGGCTTGGAAATACGTTGGCAGCGCCCGGGCATTGATGCCCAAAATACTTTACGGAAATCCAGGAGTTGGCGGGACAAATATCGTCGTGCGTCGTCAAGCCTTTCAGGAGATTGGTGGATTTGATGAAGCTTTCATCTGCTCGGAGGATAGAGCCCTTGCGCTTGAGTTTTGGATGTCAGGTGCACAAATAGAATGTGTATCCAACGCAGTCGCAATCGCCAGCGAAATTCATGGTGGTCCTCAGTTAAGAGGTAGCGCCAAACTAGCCGCGGGCAGGAAGCAGTTTATCAAAAAGTACCGTAGTTTAATGGTTGTCGACGAGTGGTTGGCCGCGCACGCGCAGATACTGGCAATCAGGGCGCGTAACAATCGTGTGTATTGGCCCTTGCTGAAAAGCCTCCAAGGCCTGCGTCGATTGGTTGCTCGGTTTCCGAACAACTACAAGAATATGCTGACGAGATATGTAAGAGCGGGGGCGCCAGAAATGGCTCCTTCGCGGAGACCGATCGGCGGCTGCAAGCAAGACATAAATCTACATTGAAAATAACTCTATTCGGACCGGTCTTCGACTTCATAAACTTTAATGTATCTGTTGCCCAGCTAGCTATCGATTACTACCCGACGTCAGAATCGGCTTAGAAAGTTGGGGCTGCTGAAGAAAGCGTTCGACTAGCTCAGTCCAGGGAG
>JBPCWA010000621.1:0-10956 GCA_051009975.1 Hyphomicrobiaceae bacterium | reverse complement strand
AAGCAACAGAGATAGCATGAGGGCGCCTGTTCGCGCCGATAGCCCCACATCACCGCAATACGCGATCAGATGCGCGCTTGGCATAGCCATTGGTACGCAGCAAAGGAAATTGGCGACTGCGAGCATGGCGAATAGCGTGTTGGGCTTTAGGCCAAGATCGCTTGGCGATGAAATGAGAGATCTGGCTCTTTCTTTTGACGATTCGTCAGGGTCAGCCGGCGTGTGCCCGAGGAATAGCAAGGCAAGCGGCAAGATGACCACCACTTCGAAAAGGCCAAAATAGAACATCGTCTGTCGCCAGCCAATTTCGGCGATGACGCGTTCAAATATGAGAGGCCAAATAGCGCCTGCGAGATACGGGCCCGAAGAAACGAGGGCAAGCGCGACACCACGATTCCTGTCGAACCAGCGCGTGGCGAAAATGAGTAGCGGCGCGTTGATGCCAGCGTTGCCGAGGGCGCCAACAAACAAACCATGACCAAGGTAGAGCTGCCAAACCTCTCCCTGTGACGATAGGGTGAGCCCTGCAGCAGCCATGGTCGCGCCAAAAGAAACGGTCCATTTGACGCCGATGCGCTCGGCGAGCGGAGCCATGGCAAGGCCCCCGACAGCACCGCCGAACCAGGCGAGTGAGTATGCAAGGGCCGGGACGGCTCGCTTGCTACCATACTCTGTGGCCATTTCGGTAAGTGCAACGACTGAAATGTAAATGCCCCCAAAGGCCACGAACAATAGTGTGAGAGCAATTGCAGCGATCCACCACGATCGGGAGGTTTCAATAGTCATGAGATAGGCCAATAAATGTCAATCGAACAAAAATATAATCAGCCATGGACGACTAACATGTGATTCTGTTTCACTGGTATGTCGGCAAATGGGTGTTTGCTGTGTCCCCCATTGTCGCGTGGTAATCTGAAAAGCGCGGCTTTTTCGAGGATGTCCTCATAAAGACGAGCACACGAAGGTTCGATTGGTGCTCCGGGAAGTGGTGCTCAGGGAAAATGAGCACCGGCTGGATTGTAATCCGGCGCGCGCCAACACGTTGTGGGTTTTGCCACATGCATTGATAAAACCTGGTTTGCCCGACCACCCTACAGAACGCATTCGAACACTTTGACCGATGTCCATGACGCCCCGGGCGTCAGGTTCGCCGGTGTTTCGTGATGGGAGAACGAAGATAGCCGCCGATGACGGCATCTTCCTCTCGGTGGCCGAAGTGAGCATATCCGTACACAGGTCGGTTGAATGACTGATGGCAACCAAGGTCGGGTCTTACACAGACTGTGCCTTCATGCATCGCGTTGCCGATGAAGAGGTCCCCTGTCTCGAGGTCGAAGGATATACGCCACGGGTTGCGCAGGCCGTACGCCCAGATCTCCTGTCGCGCTCCTTTTTTTCCGACAAAGGGATTGTTCGGTTGAACGGTATACGCAATGTCGCCACTCACGTCGATCCTGAGCAGTTTGCCGAGCGGCGAACTCACGTCCTGGACCACGTCAGCGAGACCCCTGTCACCGGTGGAGATGTAGAGATAACCATCTGGCCCGAAGGCAAGATCACCACCATAGTGGTCGCTGATACGCTGCCTTCCGATCTCTGGGGCTATCGACAAGACCACGTGCTCCGACCCTGGGTCAGCCACTAGTGAATGGTCGTCTTTGAAACCGCAGCGGCTGATGCGAAAGCCATTGGATGCCTAGTCAACGTAACTTAGGTAGAAGTGACCAGGTGCCCCTTGCCCGGGAGCAAAAGCAAGTTTTAACATGCCATCTTCTATCCTATTACGCGCGACCTGATCGCTGATATCCAACACCGGCGCCTCCCACAATTGACCGTTCATTCTCACATATGCGATCGGTGGTCGCGAATCGATGATCGCAAAGATGCTTGCGGTCCGGCGCATTGACTCGTAAATACTGAAGCTCGCCTAGACCAAGTTCCGACCAACAGAATCGACCAGCACGGTTTTTGGTATGGTCATACAAAACAAAATTATTCTAGTTTGTGTTCAGTAGGAGATGATGGCCGGGTTTCGGCTAACTTCAACCGTCACTGATTTACCTGCGTCAAAAATGATTAAGCTCGTATGTGTCATCGTCGCGGTTCTGTTCAGCACCACGCCAAGTCTCGCGCAGCCGGCCGATGCGCCAGTTTTTCCGCGCGGCGACTTTGGTAAGATCGTTCTGTCTCAGGCGCAAAACTGGCGAAGCCGCATCGAATTGGATGTCGGTTTCGAGTACAACGAGCCAATGGAGAGGCATGGGAGAGATACTGCGTTTCAAAAACTGGGGCGGTCGGTTGGCAGATTGGATGTTCTGACCAATTCCGGTACCGTGGCCTGCACGGCGTTCCTCGTTTCGCGCCGGCATTTGATAACAACTCATGATTGCGTTTTGGGCAGGAAACATCGGCTGAGTGGTCAACAACAAATGGGCCGAGGGACCGAGCGCATGCAATTTGTGCTCGGTTATATGACGGAGGGAGTTGAGGCTGAAGCTGCGCGCTATCGTGTCGATATGCGACCGTTGGAAGCGCACGAAGGCCTGGACTATGCTGTCTTTGAGGTTGAGGACAATCCCGGCGATAGTTTTGGATGGCTGAATGTGTCCACGATGGAACCGCTCAGCGGTACCCCACTCTGGATCATCGGTCACCCCCTCGGCAAGGCTCAGCGCATAAGCTACAAAAATTGCAAATCGGAAAATCCAGCTATTTCTGCGCGCGGACTGCGTCACACCTGCAATACGCTGCCCGGAAACGCGGGATCCCCTGTAATAGACCCGGAAACAGAAACTGTTGTAGCTATTCATCGTGCAGGGAAGCAGAGCAGTGATGTGCGTTCCGCAGTTCCGATGTCCTTGATTGCAAGCAAGTCACGTCTATACCCATGGTGGAACCTCTTGCCGTTAGGACAACAGCAGCCACCCCCGTTGCTTGAATTGGACGAAGCTTGGCGCGATTGCCAGCGGCCTGCGGACGATGTTGTTAGGATCGACGCTTGTAGTTGGTTGATTGATGAAGGTTGGGAGAGTCCTTTGGTTTATCTCAGTCGAGGATCAGCGTATCTGGAAGAGCAAGAATGCGTCCTCGCATTGGACGATGTCAACGAAGCGATCAGGCTCGATCCGTCTCTGGCAGAGGCCTATAGTAGGCGCGCCTACATTCACGGACTGCAAAAGCGTCACCAACGCGCGATCAAGAATTATGACAAAGCAATTGAATTGAAGCCGCTGTTTGTGGAGGCATATACTGGACGAGGCATCGCCTACAGACGAATGCAGCAGTATCGGCGATCGATTGAAGACCACACCCGAGCCATCGAGCTCGATCCATCAAATATCGACGCAATAAACAGTCGTGGTGTCACATACTTTGAGTGGCAGAAGATTGAATCCGCAATCGATGATTTCACCCGTACGATTGAGCTCAAGCCAGACCATCCGCGCGCCTACTACAGTCGCGGGGGCGCTCATGCACAAGCCAAACAGTACAGCGAAGCGATACGGGACTTCACTCGGGCAATCGAGATCAACCCGCTGCATGCGGATGGCTATCGAAGGCGCGGTGAAGTATTAGAGAAGCTCGGGTTTGCTGACGAAGCAGGCAAAGATTTCCGTCGTTGGAGCGATCACATCGTAACGGGCAGTATCGGCGGATGCAGGTAAGGCATGCAGACATCAAAAGCGACGCCAGACGCCATCGAACATCATGTCATGATGGTCGTTATCCTCCATCGGGGTGGCCCAGTGTAAGACTTGTGATCGCTCGTCACACACTGCAGCTTTTGACGTTCGTTTTGCTTCTCGTGAGATGGGCCGACACTTGCTGAAGTCGATCTCTCTGAGGTCTTCAGGAGCTGCGGATCAATTTCATCGTGCGAACTACGGCGAGACAACTACAGAGCTTGCCGATCGTTGCAGACCGCCCAAAATCCATTATGCAACATTCAAGCATAATGGCGTTTCAATATAGGTCTGCCGCTTCTGCGTGCGCTTTTTTAAGAGTGCTGACAGATCGTTATTGCCTTTTAGGAGCAAGACTTGCTAGGTAGATTTGGCTTTTACATTGCCGGCGGAGTTAATCATTGGAAAACATTATAGGTTTGCTTGTACAACTAATAAGCGGCGCAGCTGGTGGTAATATCGCCGGCGCATTATTTAAGAACATCAGTCTTGGAACGCTCGGCAACTCGATTGCTGGCATCGTCGGTGGTGGCCTTGGCGGTCAGATTTTACAGGCCTTGCTAGGAGCGGGAGCAGCGAGCGCCGAAGCGAGTGCCGGTCTCGATCTCGGATCTATCATCTCGCAAGTAGCTGGTGGTGGTGTCGGTGGTGGGATCTTGATGGCGATCGTTGGCGTCATCCGATCGATGATATCGAAGACCTAGATTAAATGGCCGATAACCTAGGTCATCTAACCAACTAGCTAGGCCATCTCGCCAAACTAGAGAAACGAATTTTTGTAAGTGGAGGTAGCAATGGGCATTTTTGATACGATTAAGGATGCGATTTTCGGCGAAGCTGCTGCTGCATCTCCGGCTAGCGCAGAGAGCGAGGACGCAAAGAGCGCGAAAAGCGGATCCAAATCGGCTTCGCAAGCCACTGCATCAGGGTCGGGGGCTGCGAGCCAATCACCGCATGTCGATCTCGCCGCAATGTTGGATGGACTGGCCAAGAAGAGCTCAGATGATATCGACTGGCGTCGCTCGATTGTCGACCTCATGAAAATGCTCGAACTCGACAGTAGCCTTAAGGCACGTAGAGAGCTTGCAAAAGAGCTGGAGTACGACGGTGATTTGGGCGACTCCGCAAAAATGAACGTTTGGCTGCACGAACAAGTGATGACAAAGTTGGCTGAGCACGGGGGCGTTGTACCGGACGAACTTCGGTAGTCGCTGCGCCGCTGGTCGACATTCTCTATTTTGCATTACCTGCCTGGGTGTCCGAACCGGGACTTGCCTGTGAGCGAGCAGCATTCCCTGTCGAACTAGGCGAAGGTGACATGAGCACGGTATCAAATGCGGATTTGGCGCCAGGATGCAACGGCGCTGTTAAACCCCGGCTTGACAGGTCATGGACACTTAAAGAACCCAAAACCGGGGCCATTTGGGCCAATTGTGGCAACTGGCCCAGTATCGCTTTCACCACCGCTCTGACAATGACCTCTTCGGTTGAGCTGCGGGTGACGAGGGTGGCGATCACGGCAAATGTAGGGACATGTGCATCCAGATTAGGGTAAGACGTGCTTGATATACTGACTGGGCTGTAATCGGCATCGCGCGATACGACGTCATCAAATTGCGGGCCGCGAGCCGGAATGAGTGTTGCTCCGCAACGTGTCAAGGCTTTAGCGATAGTAGCGTTCGGGTGTCCAACAACCAGGACAGTTGCATCAATCCGTCCTGCGCAAATTTCCTGTATTGCGCCACCGACGGTAAGCTCTGCCACCATTGCGAAATCTGTGGCAGATAGGTTCAGAGCCTGAAAAAAACGATCATTTGTCGCTCGGCGCCCCGAAGCTGGATGGCCAATGTCAATTCGCTTTCCTTTAAGGTCGGCCAGCTCGACGATCTCCGCATCCTTGCGAACCAGTATCGTTATCGCTTCGGGGTAGAGGCCTGCGACGCTGCGCAGATCTTTCATAGGGCCTGCTGCCGCGAAGTATCCGGAGCCTTCATAGGCTCGCCGCTGCCAATCGGACTGGATCAGGGCAAAATCGAGTTGGCCCTCGCGTAGGGCCCGTAGATTGTAGACCGATCCGGCAGTGGGGTCTGGACTGCACCGCAAGCGACCGCCGCGTTGGGCGCGGTTTACAGACTCGCAGATGGCCCGCGCAGATGCGAAATAGCTTCCTGCGACTTCACCGGCTCCCAACGTGATAAGTCTGAGGTCATTGGCGCTAGTCGGCGCCGACAAGCAAAACAGGGCAAAGCAGGTAATGACGCGTAACATCATGGTATCAATGCTATCAAATGGCCCATTGGATGAGACAGGTTGTTCAGAATATTAATTGAAGACGCCTTCAGAGTCTTTATACTTCGGATTGTCGTGTTCATGTGAGAACTTTCGCAACCAACATCCATCCAACATCCATCCAGCATTCAATACCTTGCAGTTTGATGCCAGATTTCATCTACAACCTGTCAAGCTATACATTAGCTATAAACTTTGGCTTGCTCGCTGTCGCCGCGGTGCTCGTGGGGATTTTGATAATTAAGCCCATTCTGCGCCTGTTAATCGGAACTGGGCCAGAGTTCAATCAGACGATCAGCTATTCCACGTCCGGGTTTAACTTGTTCTACGGTCTCTTACTCGGGCTGTTAACTGTGGCGGCGTATCAAAATAGTGAGCGGGTCAAAGAGGGTATTCTTGCGGAGGCTACCACGCTGGGCTCGCTTTATGCTGACATGAACTCTTATCCTGAGCCACTTCGCTCGGAAATGAAGAGCATGTTGCGCGACTACGTCCTTTTTACAATCTACAAGGACTGGCCCGCGCATCGGGAAGGGATTGTCCTGGACGGTGGTTTCAACCGGACGGGCGCGATGCGACAAAAGCTGGCGAGTTTTGCTCCACAGACACGGGGGCAGCAGGTCCTTCATGCTGAGACTATTTCCGCGTTTCAGGACTTTTCAGAAGCGCGGCAAAAACGACTGACTGGGACAATAACCGAAATTCCGAGCGTACTTTGGTACGCAGTGCTCGTAGGTGCGGGCATCAATCTTCTTTTGCTTGTGTTGCTACGTATCCGCCTTGTTCAACAGTTCGCGCTGGGCACGATCACAATGTTCTTTCTGGGGGTAATCCTGGTCGTCATTATTACGCTCGACAAGCCGCTGCGCGGCCAAACTGGCCTCAATCCAGAGCCTCTGAAACTGCTATGGGATCGCGCTATGGTTTGGGACGAACCCCTACGCTTGGGAGGGAGCTATGGCGAAGTTTCAGCTTCGCGAAATTGAAGGTATGCGCCAGGTGCAGCTGGAACTGCAAAACGAGACGGTGCGCGCCCGGTATGGTGCGCTTTCGAATATGCGGGGCGACATCAAAATGACGCCGCGGATGCCGAGTTTCGAAGATGGGCTTCGCGCTTTCTTCAATCAGGAGGCGATCATTCGCCCATATTTCAGCGGGACTGGTTCAATCCTTTTGCAACCATCTCTTAGTGGGTATCACATTGTTGATGTTGCCGAAGGAGAACGTTGGATCATCGAACCCGGAGTCTATTGGGCTGGGGAGGGGGCTGTCGATTTAGGCGTACACCGGGAACCGTTTTGGCCAAGTCTTTGGGCTGGCGATGGCCTGATGGCCTGGAAGACAACGCTTTCGGGACACGGCCGCGTCGCAATTAGGGCTCCCGGGCCTGTAGAGGTCATGGATCTCGAGGACGGGGAGCTGCGAGTTCAAGGACGGTTGGTACTTGGGCGCACCGACACTTTGCATTTCACGTCTCAGCGTTCAGCACCCTTTCCTCGAAATTTTATCTCCGGCCAGCGCCGGCTTCGGGTTTTTAGTGGGACAGGCAAGGTGCTGGTCTGCTGGACACCCTATTGGAACGAGCACATGTATTCACGAATGACCGGCGAGAGCATTGAAGGGTCGTTGTTCGAGTGACGGTCCGCCAACTGTAGCATCCTGGGCGGATCGCAGGTGGGGCGTGATAGCTTCAGCAGATCTCACAGCCCCGTGCGGACCGTCGGGCAGCGCACGCTCATCGGTGGCGATCACAGATTCATCTAGGCGGACCGTAGAACCCGAGCGATTTCCGAGATCGAAGCCTTCTCTGCATCGCTGACCTTGACACCGCCGAAGCCAAGAAACCCGCCTTCTGTTGCGGCTTCCGAGACCCTTTGCGCAACGCCTTCCAGCCATGCTTTGAAGTCCGATGCGTCGGAGGAGGCCTTGCTGTCGAGAATCTGCGAGGCCTCCGAAAGCTGTTCAAGCACCTGGGCTTTGAGTTCTGCCGATGACTTTCCAGAAAGCGCAGACTTGAGCTCTTCTTGTGCCACGCCGCGTCCCTCAGACGTTTGGTATTCAGAGCCGACTGCTTGAATGAGTTCGTTAGCACCCGGATCGGACTTGGCGTCGATCACCGCCCGGGCGCTGGCCATACCCTCTTGGATTGTGCCCCATATCCCGCTGGGGTCTGCCAATGTCACGGCCGTGCTCGCAAGCATAGGGCTAGCCAAGACGGTCTTCCATTCCTCGGGTGTAAAGCTGTCTTTGTTCGCCATTTTGTCCTCCGGTGTATTGGCACAGAGTATTCTAGGACTAAGCCAGTTTGTCGAGATGCTTCCGGAGTGTTTCTATGGCCGGAACGTCGTTGATTAGATGGACGTGCATTGGTGACCTGGCTAGCTAAGGCTTTTCACCTTTCCGCCGGTCCTCGTCAATGTTTCATCGAGTCTACGCGCCTAGCAGGAGAGTATGTTTCGGCATCACATTTGTGAATACCAGGGTTCAGAAGCCGCCGACAGCGGGCGGCGAAAGATTCTGTCGTGACGTTGTTATCCAAAGCGCACTAGAATGAATGACACACCGATGACTTAGCGCATGTACGAGAGACCCGAGCGTTTTTGATGTCTAAATTGTTGAGAGTATTGGCCACTGCCGCTTCGTTCCTGTCATTGAGTTTTGGGCCCGGCGTGGCCGTGGAGCCAGACGCGCCAGAAAAACTAATTTCCGAACAAGAAACCTTCAGTATCGCGGTGCGTTGGCGGATCGACAAGCTGCCCCCGACGACCAATTTCGGCGACCTTCGTGATCGTGCTGCGGCGGCGCATTTCTACAGTCACCACGTTGGGCCGCCGTTGTGGGTCGCTTCGGATGGTATGACCAGGCGAGCACAGGTGATTGCTGCTGAGATTAGAGGTGCGGACAGCTGGGGCCTGGATAGCACCGAATTTAATTTGCCGCTGAGCCCGAACACGACCATGGATGTCGAGCGCCAGACTGCGGCTGAGCTGAGTATGACTTTGGCGGTGATCAAATACGCGCGTCACGCCAGCGGTGGCCGCATGGATCCCAAGCGCCTGTCATTGGCCATTGATCGAACACCGCCCCTGGCAGACCCGAGCGTTGTGCTGACAGAGCTGAGTACGACGGACGATCCCGCAGCGTCTCTTCGAGATCTGCATCCGAAGCATGAACAGTTTCAACTGCTCCGAACGGCTTATTTGGGCGCTCTGAGTGCCGAAGCTGGTGGCAGTGCCCGTGCCAACCGAAGAAAAACACGTAGCAGAAAGCGTCGCGGCAGATCATCGACCAAGCTCTCACAAAGACTGTTGTACAATATGGAAATGTGGCGTTGGATGCCACGTGAGCTGGGACAAAAGTACGTATGGGCGAATATTCCAGAATATAAAGTGCGGGTTGTAAATTCAGATCACGTCATCCATGAAGAGCGTATCATTGCCGGTAAAGTCAAGAACAAGACGCCGATGTTCTCCGACGAGATGGAAACGATCGTTTTCCAACCATATTGGTGGGTGCCCAACTCGATTAAAGTGAAGGAACTTTTGCCCGGATTGATGCGGGGCCGCAACACCCTACGCCGCAAGAACCTGAAGATCTCCTCCGCGGGGCGTGAGATCAGCCCTCATTCCGTCGACTGGTCGCGGACAGACATCCGAAACTATCGTGTGTTTCAACCGCCGGGCCGCTACAATGCGCTGGGTGTCGTGAAATTCCTGTTTCCGAATGAGCACGCCGTTTACATGCACGATACGCCAAGCAAATACCTCTTCAAACGCAAACGACGAGCTTTCAGTCACGGATGCGTGCGGGTGCGAGATCCGCTGAAGCTAGCGGAAGTAGTTCTCGGAGCAGATAAGGGCTTGTCGCGGTCTCAGATTGATTCTTTCGTCAACGACGGACCGGAGAACAATCAAATACGGCTAGACGAGAAAGTGCCGGTCCACGTGACATACTTTACCGCACGCATTGACGGTGAAGGTCAACCGGTCCTTTTCCGAGATGTTTATCGGCATGAAAAACTCATTCAAATGGGCTTCGACGGTAAAGCGCATCTGATCGTCCTCAAGGAACCAGATTTGAGCCCGCCCAAGCGCAAGGTTGTGCGGCGCAGTCAGTCGAGGTCGAAACGACGGCAAGTCGTTCGAAATCGCGACATAAAGGCGAAGAAGCGCGCAGCTGGTGGGCGCGGCAAACCGAAATCAAGACGACGAAAAACTGTCCGGCGCCCAGCAAAGAGCCAGTACAGCTCAAACAATTATAGTGCCACATCTTCCAGCTCGGCCTGGGTGCGAGCTCAATTTCAATAGCGAGCCGTGCGACGTCAAGTTTTTCAATGCCGATTCGGTAGCTGGTGGCCTGAAGGCACTCTCTGTCCTGGGCAGACAAGTGGCAGTGCAACACTGCCTGGGACATGGCCAAGGCGGCCAAGGACTGGCCAGAGATGAACTTCATCATTTTCCACAGTTGCATGTGGCCCTTTCTAGAGTCGTTCGAAATCGCACTGAAAGAAACCGAGGCCACGGGCGAACTTAAATGGGCCAACGATCCGGCGCGCATTCCGCAGGAGCATGGCGTGACCAAGATCTATGCGGAACTTGGAACGGCCTTCGCGAATTCCCCGGTCACCTATCCGCGCTTGGCTGCGGCCATTTTGGGAACGCTCATTGAGGGCATGGGTGTGGACCACATTTGTGGGGAACAGACTCAGTCTTCTACGGTTCGATACTCAAACGCGATGCAAGCATTTGCAGCTACAGGCGCCGTTTGGGATAAAGAGACGTTGGACCAGTCTTTGAAAAACTCGCAGAAGCTTGTCTGAGGTTCTTGTATGTACTTCATATTAGCGCAGCCAAAGCGTAAACTGGTGATCGACGACCTTAATCGCGTGGCCCGGCATCGGAACTGAAAGCCTATCGACTTGATATATCGATCAGATACTCAAGCGAGCGGTGCGTTCGTTGTACCGGTTTGGACGAGGCAGAAG
>JBPCWA010000620.1:0-12289 GCA_051009975.1 Hyphomicrobiaceae bacterium | reverse complement strand
GTAGTATCGAGGATCGTCCCATGTTTCATCGCCTCTGGCGCGATATATCAGCTCTGCCAGCCGCGGGTGGCGATGACCCGAATAGGCGTACTGCAAGCGCGTCGTTCGGGCATCGCCGTCGGCCTCAGCGGCATTTGGCACGAAAAGTACTCTACTGGCTGCCTAGCCTCGCAGTTGTCGTCGCGGTTCTGAGTTTTCTCGTGGTGACAAGCGGAGGTATCAACGTTCGCCAATCAACACCGGTACTAAAGACGCTGGATCAATTTGCTGCCCGGTTTGGCTTGGGGCTCGATCATGTCGTCCTGAGGGGACACAAGATGACGTCCGACGACTCCATTTTTACGCAACTCGATCTCAGCAGGGCCCGTTCCTTGCTTGGATTCGACGCCCATGCGGCTCGTCGTCGGATCGAGCAGCTGCCGTGGGTTCGAGACGTGGAACTTAGTCGCACTATTCCGCACCGGGTCAACATCGTTGTTCGCGAGCGTAGGCCGTTTGCTGTTTGGCAGCACGACGACAAGGAGACCTTGGTGGACGAAACTGGTCGGCATCTGGCGAGAGTGGCGCCAGGCGCGGTTCGCTCCTTGCCCGTCGTATCTGGACACGGTGCAGACCAAGCTGCACCCACCATTATTAATGCGATCTCAAGTTGGCCAGATCTCGTGGCAAGCCTCTCTCTTGCAGCACACGTGAACGCACGACGATGGACTCTGCATTTGGCGGACCAGCGCAAGATCCTCCTGCCCGGCAGCGAGCAAGAGCTCAACGCGGCTTTACGCGATCTCATGAATGGAAGACGCGGACGACGCTTGTTTGACCTTGATTTTCGGGTCGTCGACTACCGCGTGCCTACCCAGGTGACGATTCGCTTTCGCAATGACGGTCAAGCGGACAATACGATGTTTGAGCCCGATGTGGTGCTGCGCAATGACGCGTCATTTTTCGCACAGAGGGGGTAGACGTGTGTTGATGCGACGCCCACCACCGCCAGAAATTATCGGCCTGTTGGACATCGGGACGGCGAAGGTCTGTTGCGCGATCGTGGAGCGCACCATGGCCGATGGTGCGCTTTCCACAGGGGATCCTACAGCCCTGCGTGTCCTTGGTTTTGCCCAACTCAAGTCAGAGGGGGTCCGAGGTGGAATGATCGTCGACCTTGATAAGGCCGAAGACTGTGTGTCGCGGGTTATCGGTGAAGCTGAGCGGCTGGCCGCTGTTCGGCTGGAAGATGTTTTGGTTGCAGTATCCAATGCCCGCTTGCGCTCGGAGTACTTGACGGCTCGGTCCGATTTGTCTGCCGGCAGGGTTCGCCGTCACGATCTTCATCGTCTGTCCAAAACAGCGGCCACATATGCGGGCCGGAACGGGCGCAAGATCATTCATTTGAGTGATGCTCTCTACACCATCGATGAGGATGTCGGAATTCGTGCTCCACTTGACATGATCGGGACGACGATTGCTTGCCAGTTTCACGTGGTCACTGCAGATCCAGCTCCCTTGCGAAATACCACCGCTCTGTTGGGGCGGTGCTATCTCGGAGTAAAGGATTTTCCATTGGCTGCATGGATGTCGGCATGCGCGGCTGCGACGGCCGAAGAGCGCCAGAGTGGCGTCGTGTGCATTGACATTGGTGCTGGAGCCACAAAGTTGGCAGTCGTCGCTGAAGGCAGATTGATCTTTGCTGATACGCTTGCGGTCGGCGGCGCAAACCTGACGCATGACGTTGCGGTGATGTTGACGGCGCCGCTTGCTGAAGCCGAACGAATAAAGACACTCTATGGAACACTTTCAGGCGGGCAATTTGCGCCGAATACAACCATATCTGAGTGGAGAGCAAATGAGGGCGAGTTCGTAGCCTTCAAGGCGCACCGAGGTGACAGGCAAGAGACTACGCGCGCCGAACTCGCGCAAGCGCTTTATCCACGCGCGCGAAGACAATTGGAAATGGTAGATGAACGATTGTCGCGAAGCAAGATTGCGCGGCGACTGGCCAAATCCACTGTTTTGACCGGTGGCGGTAGCCAGCTCGTAGGGCTTGCTAGTTTAGCATCGGAACTTCTTGGCATGCCTGTCAGGCTTGGACAGCCGAGCGCCTTAGATGGCAGTGATGATATGCTGACGTCGCCCGCGATGGCGACGATCGTCGGAATGGCTCAGGCCGGTCATGCCTCGACAGGCGATGTGGGGGCCAATGCGCTTTGGGATGATTCTCAGAGCTCTTATCTCGGTCGCATGGAACGCTGGTTGCGAGAAAGTTTTTGAGTTCCAATGCACGTCACCGCGCCGAAGCTTGATCAGTCGGCGCAGTCGCAGTCTGGTTGGTACAGAGTCTAAAATGGGCCAGTTGGCCACGGGGGATGCATGAAGGTCAAAAGCGAAAAATCTGAAGTGATCGATCTTAAGCCGCGCATCGCCGTGATCGGGATTGGCGGAGCCGGTTGCAACGCGATCAACAATATGATCGATAGCGGACTTGAGGGCGTCGAGTTTGTCGCGGCCAACACTGACGCTCAGGCATTGGCGCTATCGAAGGCCGGACAGCGAATTCAGCTTGGGATAAAATTGACGGAAGGTCTGGGTGCTGGAGCGAAACCCGAGATCGGCCGCGATGCTGCCGAAGAGGCGATCGATGAAATTCGTTCGCACATTGAGGGTTGCCATATGGTTTTCCTCGCGGCTGGCATGGGAGGTGGAACCGGGACTGGCGCCATTTCTGTAATCGCGCGGGTGGCGCAGGAACTCGATATACTCACAGTCGCAATTGTTTCGAAACCGTTTCAATTTGAAGGTTCCCGTCGCATGCGAACGGCCGAGTCGGGGATCGAGGTGCTGCGGGATCGCGTCGATACCCTGATTGTTATACCCAATCAGAATCTATTCCGCATCGCCAATGAAAAGACAACGTTCGCTGAAGCGTTTATACTTGCTGATCAGGTTCTTTACTCGGGCATAGCCTGCATCGTCGACTTGATCATAAAGGATGGGTTGATCAATCTCGATTTTGCCGATGTCAAGGCAGTCATGAAGGGGATGGGGACGGCCATGATGGGCACCGGTGAAGCCTCCGGTGAAAACCGAGCCACGCTCGCCGCCGAAGAGGCAATTTCCAATCCCTTGCTCGACGAACTTTCATTGCGCGGGGCGCGCGGTTTGCTGGTATCGATCGTGGGCGGCACTTCGCTGACGCTTTTCGACGTTGACGAGGCCGCTAGCCGTGTAAAGCGGGAGTGCGATCCCGAAGCGAACATCATTGTGGGCGCATCCTTCGAGACTGGGATGGATGACAGTGTCCGCGTTTCGATCGTTGCCTCCGGGCTCAACGAGCAAATCTTAGCGACGACCGGGCAGGCTGCCGGGCGAGCGCCGACCGCTCTGGCAATGTCACCAGGAGGACCGCGGCCGCAGGCACAGGCAACGCCTGTCGCAGTCGATGTTCCGCCGTCGCCGCCGCCGGCCCCATCGTCAAAAGGAAAAACGTCGGTGGACCATGCACCGATTGATGATTTTGCGCGGGCCCTCTACGAGGTTATGGGTAGTGCGGATGAAGGGGGGGGAGGCGGTTCGCGAAACGACGACACGTCCCGTCGCGGGTGGACAACGGCGGATGGAGTTGTCATTGAAGAGGGTCTACCTGCAGGTTCGGGGCATTCCCCACCGCCCTTGCCTAGCAGTATCGATAGTGGCAAAGGCTCAGCTTCGCCAGGTAAGTTTGTGCCGCGACCTCCGGTGGACATGCCACGCCGGATTCCGGATCTGACGGAGTTTCCGGAGATCGGCCAGCGCGAGTTTCAAGCAAAATCATCCGACGGACTGAAGAGTGATGCGCAATCAGGTTCCGTGCCAGGGCTGTGGCGCAGACTAGCGGGGCTAGGACGCGGTCAGCCACGGCCAAGTGATTCGTCTGGAAAGCGATCTGAAGGGCCCGATCGCGGCGAAAACGCGTCTTCGGGCGGGCGAGACGATGCTGTGGAGGCAACGTTTGTTGGTCAAGTTGCAGTGAAAGATGGAACGCGTTAGTTTCGACGGGGATGCCATAAGGCGCTGTTTTTACATAGAAAAAAGTCAATTGCAAAAGCGAAGGGAGGACGTGTAGCCCGACATTCCTGTGGATGTATTGCTGAAGCGTAACACTATGTAAGAAACCGTGATTTGTCCTGAGTAAGGCGGAAAAGTTACTCTCTGTCCAGTTTCTGAGACCTGAGTGCCTTCGTATCCTCGGCCCCTGCGCTGGGTGAAGGTACTACAAGGGGAGTAAAGGGTCTCAACGGGGTCACTAAGTTTTAGTCAATCAGTGTGCGAGCGGAGTCATCAACGGGCTTGGGGGACGGGGTGGATATGCCGAACGCATTTGTCGGCGCCAGACAGACAACGCTAGCTCGAGAAATAGAGCTGACTGGCGTGGGGGTTCATAGCGGAGCACCAGTGACAATGGTGCTTCATCCGGCGGAAGCGGACACTGGTATTCGCTTTATGGTCGCTAAACGTGGCCGAATTGTATCGGAAATCGAAGCTAAGGTTGACAATGTCAAGAATCTGACATTGTGCACGGTTATAGGTGACGACTCGGGCACTACTGTGGGGACAGTGGAGCACCTGCTTGCCGCTCTGCGTGGTCTATCGGTGGACAATTGCTACATCGAAATTGATGGTAAAGAAGTTCCGATCATGGACGGCAGTTCAGGCAGCTTTGTCGACGCCATCGACGAGGTTGGGCTGCGCCATATCAATGCCCCGCGAAAGTTCATCAAGGTGTTGAAACCGATACGGGTGGATGAGGGCGACTGTTGGGGCGAAATCTGTCCGCACACAAGCTTTCATCTCGACGTCGAGATCGAGTTTGACACGCCGATCATTGGTCGCCAGCAGATGGCCTTTGAGATGACACCTGGCGTGTTCCGCAACGAGCTCTCGCGGGCAAGAACGTTTGGATTTATGTCTGACGTCGAGCAGCTATGGAAGGCTGGGCTGGCACTTGGTGCCTCGCTCGAGAATTCTGTGGCGATTGGTGATGATCGGGTAATCAACCCCGAAGGCCTGCGATATCGCGAGGAGTTCGTCCGTCACAAGATGTTAGACGCCGTTGGTGACTTGGCACTCGCCGGTTTGCCAATGCTATGCAAGTATCGCTCTGTGCGTGGAGGACACCGTCTGAACTCAAACGTTGTCAAGGCTTTGTTGGAGGATCAGACAGCTTGGTCAATCGTTGAGGCTCCGACGGTGCGTGAACCTCAGTCGGCGGGGCGATCAATGCCGCAATGGGCAATGGCTATCGCCAAATAGCACACACGGACTGTCGAATTCACTATTCGTACTCATCGACGTAGGCGATGCCAGTGCGTCGCCTACATCTGTCAGTGATAGCAGTGCTCGAAAAACAACAAGAAAATCATATGTGGGCGCTTCGATAGACCCGTGGTTTGTCGTTGTCTCAACACATTGGATCGATCTAATATTCTTAAAGAATCATGTGGTTGTTGCTGCATTTTCGGAAGTGGCGGAGCGAACGGGTGGTGCTTCAAGAGATGACCGAGACGGCAACCTGAGCGTGTGGGGCGGAACGTGAAGATCAGCACTTCTATCGGAATCGGTGCAACATTTCCATTGTTGCTGATGTTCGGCTGCGCATCTAGTGACAACGCGCAGAAGCTATTGAATCCCGACCCACCGGGAAAAATGTATACGTCTGCTGACTCCTATCTGGCCCGCGGAAAGTTTAGTAGCGCAGCTAAGAAATTTGAGGAACTTGATCGCGATCACCCGTATTCACCGGAAGCGCGACGAGCGATGGTCATGGCGGCCTACGCTTACTACCGTGCGGGAAAGTATCCCGAAGCGATAGCCACGGCCCAGCGCTATACGACTGTGCACCCTGGAACCAAAGAAGCCGCATTCGCCCACCACATCATTGCATCGGCCTATTTCGATGAAATAAGCGGGCCAAACAAAGATCAAACCAAAACACTCAAGGCACTGAAGCAGCTTCAAATCTTGAAATCGCGTTATCCCAACAGCAAATATGCGCGTGACGCCGACAATCGTATTCGGATTGCCCGGGACAATTTGGCTGCAAAAGAGATGGAAGTAGGTCGTTATTACCTGAAGAGAAAGAAATACACGGGTGCCATCAATCGATTCAAGTCCGTTGTCAACGACTACAATGACACCAAGCATATCGAGGAAGCACTGATGCGGTTGACGGAATGTTACATGGCGTTAGGCATCAAAGAAGAAGCCCAAACTGCGGCAGCTGTTCTTGGCCACAACTTCCCCAATTCGCCGTGGTACAAGGATGCCTATGCGCTGCTCCAGTCTGATGGTCTGGCACCCCGCGAAAATACGGGGTCGTGGATTTCCCAAGCCTGGAAGAATATCAAGCTCCCAACATTCAATCTTTAGCTGAGCTGAGAATAACTTTAATCTGCGGCTCGTTTCGGTAGATGACTTGGAGCTGCTCACGCCGATGGCAGGGCCCCACAAGAACGCAAAATCCGTGATCTCACTGTCACGACAAGAGGCCATTGATGAGCTGAAGTGGCTAGCTGCTGAACTGGCGCGACATGATGCACTCTATTTTGCCAGTGATGCTCCGGAAATTTCTGACGCCGAATATGATGCGTTACGCCAGCGCAATAGTACCATTGAAAGCCGTTTTCCAGATCTTATCCGAGACGATAGCCCTTCGAGACGTGTGGGGGCAGCACCAGCCGAGGCGTTCGGCAAAGTCAAGCATCGCATTCCTATGTTGTCTCTTGCCAATGCGTTTGATGCGAGCGATGTGCATGAATTCGTTGACCGGATACGTCGATTCCTGAAATTGGATTCTGCCGAACCGCTCGCGTTTTCAGCTGAGCCCAAAATCGACGGCCTTTCAATTTCGATTCGCTATGAGAACGGTATTTTCGTCGAAGCCGCCACCCGCGGCGATGGCACAGAGGGTGAAAACGTCACGGCCAATGTCGCAACACTTCGACAACTCCCGAGAGAGCTCAAAGGTCCGGGTGTCCCAAGCCAGATCGACATTCGAGGAGAGATCTACTTGGCTAAGGCCGATTTTGAGCTGCTAAATGCGGTTCAGGTGGACGCGGGTGCAAAAGTCTTTGCCAATCCTCGCAATGCTGCTGCTGGTTCGCTGCGTCAGCTTGACTCAGCGATCACCGCGTCTAGACCTTTGCGTTTTTTTGCCTATGCATGGGGGGAAGTGTCAAAAATGCCTGCCGAGACGCAATCGGACATGGTAGCCACCTTTTCCGAATGGGGCTTGCCGACCAACCCTTTGTTGCGGATCTGCCATTCATCCCAAGACATGCTGGATTACTATCAGGAGGTTGGCGAAAGTCGAGCTCTGCTCGGCTACGATATTGATGGAATTGTCTACAAGGTCGACCGTCTAGATTTCCAGGAGCGCCTCGGGTTTATCTCGCGATCACCGCGCTGGGCCATTGCTCACAAGTTTCCGGCGGAGCAGGCCACGACGTTGTTGCGCGACATTGAAATTCAAGTGGGGCGGACGGGCGCGCTCACGCCGGTGGCCAAGCTCGAGCCGGTCACGGTCGGTGGAGTGGTCGTTTCGAACGCTACATTGCATAATGAGGATGAGATAAAGCGAAAGGATGTCCGTGTTGGCGATACCGTTCGCATTCAGCGGGCTGGCGATGTGATTCCGCAGGTCTTGGGGGTTGATCTTGACAGGCGCCCCCCCAACGCAATTCGGTTTGCGTTTCCAACGCTCTGTCCAGAGTGCGGGAGTCGAGCGGAACGCGAAATTGACGAAAGAACTGGCAAAGCTGATGTTGTGCGCCGGTGTACGGGCGGACTGATCTGCCCGGCGCAAGCGAAGGAGCGGCTCAAGCATTTTGTCTCACGCAACGCATTCGACATCGAGGGTCTAGGTGGTAAACAAATTGAGATGTTTTTCGCTGATGGCCGCATACGGCGTCCGGCCGATATCTTTACGTTGGAAGCGCGCAATAGGGACGCTGACGACCCACTTCAGTCGCAGAAGGGGTTTGGTCAGAAGTCCGTCGAAAATCTGTTTGCGGCCATTCGCGCGCGTCGATCCATTGGGCTCAACCGATTGATTTACGCGCTTGGGATTCGTCATGTCGGTGAAACCACGGCCCGGGATCTGGCCAAAACCTTTGGAACTTGGACTTCTTTTCGGTCAACGATTGATGCGGCAATTGCGAATGGCCGAGAGAGTGAGGCCTATCGTGACCTCAATAATATTGAGGGCATTGGCCCAAGCGTTGCCGACGCGCTTGTCGAATTCTTTGGCGAGCCTCACAATCTTGAGGCTGTGTGTGATTTGCTCGATCACTTGGATGTTGTTGCGGCTGAGCTTACCACCACCACGGATTCTATCGTGGCAGGAAAAACCATCGTCTTTACGGGGACATTAGAACGTCTAAGCCGAAGCGAAGCCAAAGCGCAGGCTGAGCGACTAGGGGCAAAGGTTGCCGGCAGTGTCTCTAAGAAGACTGACTATCTTGTCGCGGGTGCACAGGCTGGCTCCAAACTCGTCAAGGCGCAGGATCTTGGGGTCACGGTGTTGAGTGAAGAAGAATGGATTGCGCTTGTCAGTTGATGTGGGGACTCCTGTGTGACCGACAATAATTTCAAATTATTCTACGCATGAGAAGCTGAAGGCGAGCGAGCGCCGCGAAGATCTGCACGACCTTTTTCAGGCGCGGTCTTCGCAATCAAGCCATTCATGGTGTGGGTCGTGCGAGATGCAGTCGAACGTAGCCGCCTGATGATGGGCGGTTGTGCAGGTATTGTCACCGACGGTGATTTGCAAGGCGCTCCGGAAATTGCCGATATCGAAATTCCGAGCTCGGTGGTGTTGCGTCACGACAGCGGTTTCACGGGGATCGTCGAGACAATCGAGGAGTCTAGTGTCTCGAAGTCATGATATCCGAGTATCGCGTAAAGTTCGTCCCGAGTCTGCATGCGGCCGAGCATAGCCCGGGTTTCGCCATCTCTCTTCAGGGCGATGAGAAGGTCTTCCTGCGCCTTTGCGGCAGCGCGAAACATGCTCACCGGCCAAATCACCATATGGTAGCCCATCGTTTCGAACTGAGCTGCGGTGAAATATGGCGTTCGACCGAACTCAGTCATGTTTGCCAGCAATGGTGCATCGACACGGTTGGCGAACGAGCGAAAGAGATCCTCGCTTGTCAACGCCTCAGGGAATATCGCGTCAGCGCCGGCTTCGAGATACAACTTAGCTCTTGCTACTGCGCCGTCGAGACCTTCGCAAGCAGCCGCATCGGTGCGAGCGATGATGAGAAGGTCGCGCCGAGCCTTTGTCGCGGCTGCGATCTTGGCGGCCATATCACTTGGGTCGACCAGCTTTTTATCGTTTAGATGGCCGCATTTTTTGGGAAGGATCTGATCCTCGATATGGACGGCGGCGGCGCCGGCTTCTTCAAACACACGAACCATGTGCATGACATTCAACGCTTCACCGTAGCCGGTGTCTCCGTCGACAAGTACTGGCAAGCCAGACGCTCGGGTCAGTTGACGAATGAAAAACGCCACTTCATCAACGGTAATGACGCCAAGGTCCGGCAGGCCCATCGATGCGGTCATTGCAGCCCCGGATAGATAGAGCGCTTCGAAGCCTGCGGTCTTGGCTTGCAGGGCCGCCATGCCATTGTGGGTGCCCGGCATTTGTAGGATCTGTGGTCTTTTCAAAAGGCTACGCAGCCGAGCGCCTGCTGGGTTGGAGGGGAGGGTGGAGGCGACCAGGTATGGCATATCGGACCTTTCGAGGTGGCGCGGTAGCATCAGCGTTCCTGCCCAATCATACACGACTTTTGCGCCAAACATCCAACCATCAACAATGGGATCGCTCGACAGACTACACTCGGTTAATCTGAGAGATCTAGCGCGGCGGCAATCAGCCTGGTCGCATCGAGCAAGCGTGGGAACGGTTTCATGGAAATGTGGGGGGCGGTGCTTTTTGAGCAGGGGCTGCCTCGGCCCTACGCGACGAGTCGACCAATGCACATTGAACAACTTGATCTATCGCCACCAGGTCCGGGCGAACTGCTCGTAGAAATCGCGTACGCGGGGCTCTGCCGATCCGACCTGTCGACGATCGCCGGTGCGCGACCGCGACCCGTACCGACTGTACCAGGCCACGAGGCAGCGGGCGTTGTTCGCGAAGTTGGCAAAGGTGTAGATGATTTGAAGTCTGGCGATCATGTGGTCATGGTGTTCGTGATGAGTTGCGGCTCGTGTTCTGATTGTGTGGCCGGTCGCGTTAATATCTGCGCATCTGCAGCACCAGCTAAGGCAGAGGGGCACTTGTTGAGTGGAGGCCGTCGTTTAAAATTGAATGGTGAAGAAATCCATCATGCCGCCGGTATTTCGTGCTTTGCAGAATTTGCGGTCGTGTCGCGCGGATCGGTTGTTCGCATTGAAAAAGATGTGCCTTTGGAGGATGCCTCGTTGTTCGGCTGTGCGGTCTTGACTGGGGTCGGTGCAGTCGTCAATACGGCCAAGGTTTATCCGGGCGCAAGGATGGCAGTGGTGGGAATGGGCGGCGTCGGATTGCATGCCGTCATGGGCGGTGTGATCGCTGGCGCGGCTGAGATTATCGCGATTGACGTCAATCCTGCCAAGCTTGCCCTAGCTAGGGAACTTGGTGCCACACAGACGTTCGATGCGACGGACCGCGACACCATAGCCAAGATCCTCGATCAATCGGATGGCGGGCTGGAATACGTCTTTGAGATGGCAGGCGCGCTCGCCGCTTGGAATACTGCCTACGCTTTGGTTCGACGCGGAGGTCAACTTATAAGCGCCGGGCTCGCGCCGGCAAAAGATAGGTTTGCTTTTTCACCGTATCAGTTGGTCTCGGATGAAAAATCGATTCTTGGAAGCTACATGGGCTCTTGTGTGCCTGAACGTGATATTCCAAGATTTGTCAACCTCTACAAGCGCGGTCTTCTGCCGGTTCACCGAACGCGGACGGCGATTATAGGTTTGGATGATATAAATGAGGGCTTTGACCGGCTGGCCGTAGGCGATGAAGTGCGTCAAGCGATTGCGTTTCCATATGGTGCCGACTGACGACCCCGACCCTTGGAAACTCAGAGTCCTCACAACGCTGGCTGTGATCAGGGGGAGCTATCGTTTGACCACTCAGTTCTTGATTGTTAGCCCCCGCGTTCCGCCGACGCTGCTGTTGGCTGTGCCTCTCTTGCACCAAGGCTTGTACCAAGGGCACGCGCGCGGTGGCCGATAGGCGTCGAGTGTTCCTTTGTAGGGTCCGCGAATGTCGTGGGTTGAGCCACCCGGCCGCTTGACCAACTTGAGCGAACCGCCCTTGGGCACGTCAAAAATTGTACGGTCATCGAGAATCGCACCGCGTTGGTAGTCACTGACAGAGCTGCCCGACACCACAATCTCTGCTTTCACTTTATCGGGCTGATGGGCCGCAAATGCGACCAGGCAACAGAAAATGGCTGCGCTCTGCCGTGCAAAGTCCCTCTCAAATAATTTGCTCATCGCAACCCCCATTAAGATTGGTCGAATTGAGACGACAATCGCTCTATTCTCGCAGGACCATCAGATGTCTTTCGTCACGCCATCTGACGTCCGCCTGTGACCGATCACGCGCTAGTGGGCAACCATACTCGCCTCAGCTCGCAACTACCCGAGTGTTTTACGTTCCAGATAGGTAATGACTTGATGCCCCCAGATGCCGCCCATCCACGCAAGAAAGAGCGTCGAGGACGGAATTATGAGTCGCAGTGTGCCGAATGAGATTAACCCCGCCACAACAATACCTGTCACGCCAACAAGCCACAAGGTCAGGCTGTCGGTGCGCAGGTGAAAGATTGTTGAAAGCACACCACCAAATATTGCAATTAGCACCAGTGCGATAGCTTCGTGTTCGAAAGACAACTGTTTCACAGACCGCTGATCACGAATCTGGGCTACCATTTGTGCGTGGATCATGACACCCGGTGTACGTTCGCCATCAAGAACCGAAAAAGGTGTTAAGTGACCGTCTCGATCAATGAAGTCGCCACCCATTAGAACGATTCGGTCCTTAACGACAGCTTTCCAACCAGGGGGGAGTAGGGCGTCGGCTTTGCTCCCGGGGGCATGTGGTTCAACAGAGATGGTTGGAAAAACCTGTGCACCGCTTTTGGTGAAAGGTTGCAGCCATGAAATCAGGCGGGAGGGAATCTGGGGTCGCTCGCCGTCGGCCTCGGAAAGCAGCCGCGAAAAGCTCTCTCGTGGTGTTTCATCTTTGGACGTCTCCGGTCGATAC
>JBPCWA010000619.1:0-32838 GCA_051009975.1 Hyphomicrobiaceae bacterium | reverse complement strand
GTCGAACACAGCGAGTGAGGTTGGGAACGGGTGTGATGGCTTCAGGGTTACATTGACGAGGGTGTCCGCCATCTTATCCTGCGTTTTGCTGGGCATCATGAAGCGCAAATGGAGTCCGTTGCGCGTTTCCGTCAGGAGTGTAGATGGTAATTCACTATGCGACAGTCTGAAATTCGTATTGGTATCGACCAGCGTGCCAATAGTAAGCTGGACCCTGTTTATCACTGGGTGCGAGGCGGTGGTCATCGGGACCGACTTGGGCGGCCGTTCGCACTTGATGCGTCTTTTCCAACTTGAAAAGGGCCAAGGCCACGCGTTTTGGCACTGGTAAGCGGTCTCCATCTGGAACTTCTGAGACAGTGACAACCACGAAGAATTTCTATGGACCCGCAGCCAATAACAATGCTGGTCGCACTATCGGGAGGGTGCCAATGCAGCAGCGCCTCGGTGTCGAAAATTTGCAATCAACTCGCTCCGTCTGGGGTGTTCTGGCGGCTGCTTGCATTGTCGTCGGAATAGCAATGGGGCTACGACAAGTTATGGGCCTCTATCTTAAACCCGTAACGACGGAGTTGGGCATTGGTCGCGAGCCATTTTCGCTGGCGATGGCCATTGCCAACCTCGTATGGGGGCTGGCCGCTGTGCCTCTGGGAGCAGTAGCTGATCGATATGGTACTGGCCGAATTCTCGTTATGGGAACACTGGCAACAATTGCCGGCGTTTTACTCATGTATGTTGCGCGATCAGAACTCTATTTGCTCTTGAGTGGAGTTTTGATTGGTATCGGGGTAGGCGGTACGGGGATCACGGCGTTGGTGGGGGCCGTAAGTCGAGCTGTTCCTCCCGAGCAAAGACCGCAGGCAATTGCAGCGCTTGGCATGGCTTCTGGCATTGGTGCTTTCATCGCATTTCCCTACATCCACCTTTTCATTGAATTGCTGGGATGGCAGGGCAGCTTGCTGGTGACCATCGCTACGCTTGCTGTGATCATTCCACTGGCCCTGCCCTTATCGGGCAAGCCGGAAATCTCTCAAGACATTGCCAAGGACCAATCAATTTTGGAGGCCATGTCAGAGGCCTTTGCTTACCCAAGTTTTTGGCTGCTCAAATTCGGATTCTTCGTCTGTGGCTTCCACGTCGCATTCTATAGTGTGCATTTACCGGCATTTGTTGCAGATGCGGGCTTGCCGGCTTGGGTCGCTGTTGCAGCGTTAACGGCAGTGGGCATTGCCAATATTATTGGAACTTTCTTGGCGGGACAATCAACTAAATTCTTCCCCAAACGATTCAGCCTGAGCTTCATATATCTAATGCGGTGTTCGGCCTTCCTGGCGCTTCTATACTTTCCAATTGATGCCGTTACCATAATTTCAGCAAGTGCTATTCTCGGCTTGTTTTGGTTGTCTACTGTACCACTGACGAGCGCAATGGTGGCGACATTCTTTGGTCCGCAGTGGATGTCGATGTTATTCGGCATCGTATTCTTGTCACACCAGATCGGATCGTTCGTCGGGTTGTGGCTTGCAGGCTATCTGTACGATGCCACGAATTCCTACAACACGATGTGGTGGATCTCTATAGCGCTCGGACTATTCGCGGCGCTGGTTCATTTGCCGATACGTGAGAAACCGGTTGCACGTCTTTTAGACGAAGCCGTTTTCCGCCTCAGGATCAAATTGACCCCCTACGCAATTGATCTGGGAACCAAAGTCATACAAATTTCCCACGTCACAAGCGCTGCGGTAAGAGCGTACTATCCATTGAGACCGATTGGTCTAATTCTAATCTTGGTCACTGCGGGATTTCTTGCTCTGGACATGGTTAAGAATCAATCGCGATTGCTATATCTACCGACGAGTTCCACGAGCCTATGGATTGCTTGTGCTGGAACGATCCTGGGTCTTGGCATGACATTTATGTTGAGATGGCGCATTGTAATTCGGACGGTCGACGGCTCTGTAACAAGGGTGAGAGGAGACAGTTACCATGCGACATGTGCCTACATCGCAAAGATTGGCCAGGCAATAAACTCTGCTGCCGCCGCACGTGACCCGACCTACTCAAGTTTTGCCCCATCGGAAGGTCAAATGATCGAGGTGCCGGGCCCCAAGCAGTCCGATCTTACCATCGGTCCATCGGTCGTGCCTTCAATGACAGACAGGCCTGTCGATCATGCAAGCGACCGAATGGTGAATAGACTTTACGCCTTGATGTCGAGCGTTGACAGATCTGACGTTGCGCACAAATCTGAGTTGCTTCATCTTCTGGAGGTAGTCGTAAGTTATCACAGTGGTTCAACCACTAGGGACAATGCGATTGCACACTGGCGTAGTTTCGCCGACTATGTCCGTCAATATCTTTCGGATCAAGAATTGCTCTTGTCCCAGATCGACAGTCTTGATCGCGAAATGCGCGCGCCGTAATGCGTACGGCAATGCGCGCGCCGTAATGCGTACGGCAATACGCGCGGCGTCAATTCGTGGAAGAGTGCGATGCGCACGGTGTCCTAGAAGTTGTTCTCGGCCGAAGTTTAGTGCGGACTGTCGGCGACATCTAGCGCTCTAAGGAACGGCAAGGAGCAGCAAGGAGCAGTTATGGACGGTTCGGCAATCGAGCAAAACCGCGAAGAGCTTATGTCAGGGATTGTCACGTATTTCAACTCTGATCATTGGCGAAAATTTCTGACGTTCCACGTCGAAAACCCTGACGCAGAAATATGGCATTCGCATCTTTATCTGAACACCTCGGTTCATCCGGAATCGCTGAGGTCTATCTTAGAAGGGTATTTCGCTGCTCAGGGCCGGGAGCTCATGCGTTGCATCGATTTTCTGACTCCGAACGCGACTTCGCCTTTAGGCGCACTCCACAACGTGCATCCATGCGGTCTACCACACTTTGACGTGTTCTTCCGTTACGAAGCTGATGTTGTTCTCGGTCCGTTGCCCGCAGATTTGGCGGAGGGTGGTCAGAATATGCTCTCCTGGGGCAAGCAGTACATGGATCGGTTCTACAGTCAATTCGCCTTTCAGGCGATGGGGCCGTCGGAAGAAAGCGAGATCGATGAGTACTTTGCCTCGCGCCATTGGAAGCAGACGCTCAATTTAATTCTTGATCCAGATGTTATTCACTTGCATTGCAATGTTCGTCTCGGCATTGATCCGAAAATTCTGGAGCTGAAGGCGCGGGCGGCCTTTGAACGCCAAGGCTGGACGATCGATAGGATCGTACCAAATGTGTTCCAAGTTAGAGGCGCATATCGAGGCAAGCTGGTGTTTCTTGGCCGGCATCCGGAACGCGTATACGATATTGGTTGGCTTTTTGATCCGGCAGTGATCGTTGCACCGAGCTATGAGCCCTGGGCACGGAACGATGTGCAGCTCGGTTTCGATCTTTGCTTTACGTCAGAATTCGATGCCCTGATCGCCAGGAATCCGTTCGCAAAATTAACGGATGTCGAAATTTCGGACGTTGTGAACAGTATCGCTTGAACCGATTGTCAGAGCGACGGTGGGTGACTGTCATTTCAAGCAGTGCAGCGGATCAGGCGGTCGTTGCAACAGGCTGTGCGTGCCTCTTCGTTGCAAATGTATTTGCAGGGCGGCGGTGCGAAACGAGAATGGGACAGGATGCAACACAATGTCCAACTACTGCCTGGACGAGGCTGGAGCACAGGATGACGTTTTCCGGTAAGTGAATTCGATTTTTGTGTGTCGCACCGCCGATGAACGCCCTCATGACGAATATCCGGATGATTCGCTGACGGCAGGCCTCGAATGTTGAGTGCTGGCTGGGATGAGAGATCACGCTCCAGCCAGAAGCTAAGTACAGACGAATTTTAGGGATATTTAAGTCCAAGTTCGGTTGTTCTAGGGACAGCAATGCCGCGTGCGTCAGTACTGCTGTCAAGTGAAGATGAAAGAGTATCCTGTCGCCGGCTGGGACCATCCGAAACGGGCGCTGGTCTTTACCATTGAAATTGTTTCGGAGAGATCGTTGCCACAATTACAGCACGGATCATTTGCCTGTGTCCCATTGCGTTCGGTAGGATGCGTATGTGCAACAACGCCGTTCTTTTCTCGAGCAGATCAGGGCAGTATTTTGGACGCTGATTTCTGCCCAATAACTACGTATTGACTTCGTGATCCTGGAATATCAATTCGCTGACCGGCCAACCTCACCATCGTTGCTTGGACGGGGAGCACTGGCACAATTTTGTTGCCGTGAATTTCGACTGACAAATCGTCTAGAAGAGTTTGGCCTATGGGAGTTATATCGCATGCGGGCTGCTTGCGATTACGGTTCTTTGACTTTGGCATCGTAAATGCTCGCTAGTGTGGGATGCTTTGGAAGTTAATGATACGAGTTTGGTGCTGAGCGTCGGCGTGTCAACCTAATCGCCGCGCGCGATAGGTCTTCCAAGTTGCTAGGACTTTGGCACCCATTCGGACATGTCTGTACAGCTCGACGACGTGGGCATTGTGCATACGGATGCAGCCACGCGAAACGTTTTTGCCGATTGTCCACGGTGCGTCAGTACCGTGAATTCGGTAGAGCGTATTTCCCAAGTATAGCGCTCTGACCCCCATAGGATTGCGGGGATGGCCCCCTGGTACGAATGCTGGGAGCCTTGGATTCTCACGTCGCATAGACGCTGTCGGTGTCCAAGATGGATTGACACTTTTCCGCGTGACTCGCAGAACGCCCTGCCATCGAGCCTCGGCTCGCGGAACAGCGATAGGGTAGCTGATCGCGCGACCTCGCGCGATCACGTGGTAAAGTCGTCGGTCGCCAAAACTTACGATGATATCGCCAGTGTTATGCCGAGATGGAAAGTGAACAACGACCTTGTCTTTGAGAGAATTTAGTTTCGGCATGGATGACCAGAAGTTTTGTGAGTTTGCTGCCGGAGCCAGCAAGAGTGTCGTCACGGATAGTGCCAGCGCTCGCAGTAGAGTGGGTTTCATAGGTGCTCTCCCGTTCGGCTCGCGTCCACGGAGCCGGTCTCGTTCAGATTAGGCTTGAGGATTGCAATCCGGACCGTCAGCGAGAAGGCTGAAAGCGAACCACGACGGCGAACGGCAAATATGATGGGTAGTAGTAGGAAGGGAGCTATCTTCGAAGGCACACAATATAGGCAAAGACTTGCCAGAACGCGGATCGGCTACCAAAACACTGGCCATCAAAATCGCGATCGGCTTTAAGTGTTAAGTCAGTTCGGCGCAAACTCTGTTCGTTGCACACAATCGACGAAGCGGCCGGGCTAAAGCAATCCTGCAGCCGTGGTCGGCTGGACGCCGTAGAATGGGACGGGGTCCGGTTACATTGCTCCTGGTATGGTGAAGGAACTTCGAGTTTTACGCAGGCCTTGGCGCCGATTGATCGAATGCCACCGACCCGAACACCAACAGCCCGAACACCAATAGCCCGGACACCAACGGCGTGGGTCAACGTGTGTATTTCGACCTGCTCCAACGACGGTGATCTTGCTTCGGCCGCGAAAGTTGCGCCCAAAACAAAGCCGAGAGCGATCAAACCCTGATGCAATATGTTGATGGCTCGTTTCACCCCACCGCGGCCTCGCACAACATCCCTCTATGGTTGCTGGTATTCTAGGCGAATACGAGGTCACAAACACCTCACAAGCGTGTCAATGCGGTAAGGAGAGCGGAATACAGGAGGGACAACTGTTGTACTTTTGTCCTTGTCTTTGGGGTGACAGTACATAGCCTACGAATCAAATCGCATTTTTCAGGGATAGCGAACTCGGCTAGGTTTCCATCAATCGGGACGGGCCGCGAGACGAGGATTATTGCGAGGAATACGAAATTGGTGACCAAAACCGAAGTTACCCATCAATTCTTCGGGGCCTGCGAGAGGGGCAAGGGGTAGGAGGTGTGCAAGACGTATTGTCTGGCCGCCGCAAGCTTATCAGCACGGGGATAGTCCGGCCCGTTGCCTGACGCTCGATACGAGCTAAAGTCGTTTGCACTTGATGAAAAGCGGAATAACGTTGCAGCCTACGGCGTCTTCCATGGTGCGCGTATCGGTCAAGGTGGCCCTTGTCCACCAACAGGATGGGCAACCGCGTCCGAATACGTCGACTTTATGGATTTCAAAGGCGACAAGATCTAGCGCATGACGAAGATCTGGGATTCTGGCTTGGCCTCGAACGATCTTGGCTGGACCCAATAGCTCCTTATTGGTGAGTTTGATGACCGAGGACGTGGTCAATTGGCTGACAGAGATTGGTCTGGCGAGTTACGCGTCAGTCTTTGCCGAGAATGAGATTGATCTTGATGCGGCTCGTGACTTGACAGACTCAGATCTGAAAGAATTGCAGCTTCCTATGGGGCCAAGGAAGAAGTTGCTTCGCGCGATATCTAAACTGACGGTCGGATCCGGGCCAAACATTTTGCCGGAGCAGCGCGGGCAAACATCTTCAGATCAAGGTCAGGCACCGGCCGAGCAACACGTCCCCCAGGTTGAGCGTCGGCAATTAACTGTGATGTTCTGCGACCTCGTAGGGTCTACTGCATTGTCGAGCCATCTTGATCCCGAGGATATGCGCGAGATCCTACACCGATATCAGGACGTTGTTGCTGGAATAGTCACACGTAATGGCGGCTATGTTGCGAACTACTTGGGTGACGGTGTTCTCACATACTTCGGATGGCCGATTGCACACGATGATCAAGCCGTGCACGCTGTACATGCGGCACTCGCGGCCGTCGAGGCAGTTCCAGAGATTGAGACGCCCCACGGAAAACCGCTATCGGCTCGCGTTGGAATTGCGACAGGCCAAGTTGTTGTGGGAGATCTCGAAGGTCAGGTCACCAAGCAGCCTGGTGCAATCGCAGGAGAAACTCCAAACCTAGCCGCCCGGCTTGAGGGACTTGCAGAGCCTGGGCAAGTCGTAGTGGGTGATCTAACGCGCAGATTGGTCGGAAGTCAATTTACACTAGCAGATTACGGCAGCCACTCGCTCAAAGGTCTATCCGGATCAGTTCAAGCCTGGCGCATTGCTGGTAAACACGAAGCGGAAACGCGTTTTCAAGCTCGGCGAATCGGATCCCTGCCAACCGTTGGACGCGAACACGAGTTGGGCCTGCTTGAAGATAAATGGCGCGACGCAGTTGCTGGCGAGGGACAAGCCGTTTTGATTTCGGGAGAGGCCGGGATTGGGAAGTCGCATTTGGTTCACGCGCTGCTGGACAGAACCGCGGACTGTGAGAAGACCGTTTTGCGTTATCAATGCTCATCTTACCACACGCAAACCGCATACTACCCGATTGCTCAGCACATTGAGCGTGCAGCTCGTTGGACCGCTAACGAAAAGCTTGACGCGCGATTGGATCGGTTGGCTGCACTCTTCGGACGCTCAGGCGAGGCAGTCAAGTTGATGGCCAATCTATTGCGATTGCCGTTTGAGACTCGACACGGCACGATCGACCTGCCGCCGGAGGCCTTGCGAAGACGCACAACCGATACGCTTATCCAACAGGTCATAAGCCTTTCTGAGGTAAGGCCAGTTTTCATGCTCTTCGAGGATACACACTGGCTCGATCGATCTAGTCAAGAAGTCTTGAGTGAGCTCGTGTCTCGGATGGCCGATGTGCCCCTGTATTTGCTTATGACGCATAGACCAGAGTGGTCGCCGAGATGGGGGCCGCATTCTCACGTCGCCATGTTACCACTCAGCCGCTTTAGCCGTCGGGCCTGCCGTGAGATTATCTTCAATATTGCGGGGAGCAGAATCTCCGAGGAGACCGCAGCGCAGATCATTCAACGTGCTGATGGAGTTCCTCTATTTGTCGAGGAGATTGCAAAGTCGCTCATCGAGCAGGGACCGCATTCTGTTTTGTCGGATATACCTGATACGCTCCAGGCGTCTCTTTCTGCAAGACTCGATCGGTTAAGCACGGACCAAAAGGAGATAGTTCAAGTTGGTTCCGTCATAGGTCGTGAGTTTCGTCATCAGCTGATTGTGGAACTTATCGGTAAATCGGAGGAAGCGTTAGTTGCGGGTCTCGAGCAGTTAGAAGCCACTAGCTTGTTACACCGCCGTGGAACACGACCGGATGCCAAATACTTGTTTAGTCATGCCCTAGTGCAAGATGCGGCCTATGCGAGCTGTCTGCGGGAAAGACGCCGCTCATTACATTTGGCGGTTGCAGAGCTGCTGACTGGATCCCGGCACGGATTTGGGCAGGCCGAACCCGGACTAGTCGCATATCACTATGAGGAGAGTGGTCGGAATGATCAGGCGATCACCTACCGCCAGTTGGCAGGTGATGAGGCAACTGCACAATCGGCTGGGGATGAAGCCGCGCTGCACTATCGTGCGGCACTTGAGATACTTGCAAAAGGCGACAGCTCCGATTGTCCCGAAATTGAGCTTGATGTCTGTTTGAAGCTTGCGAATGCGCTGATGTTGATTGGGGGGTATGCCTCTCGAGATGCCTACGACGCGTGGGAGCGCGGGCGAATGCTGGCATCTAAGTACGATGACACTGAGAATTATTTTCGGGCGGCGCTCGGAGTTGTGCCCACCATGTTGGCGCAAGGAAAGTACGCTTCTGCACTCGACTTGTTCTGCGACTACACGGTTAATGATGTGGCGAATCTGAGCCACATCAATCAAGTCCACTACAACGTTGCGCTCGGCATCCTCCATATGTGCACCGGAGAATTGGAATCCGCTAAGCCGTTCTTGGAGCGCGGTTTGGCCCTCAACGATCAATCCCCCTGCACGCCCCGCAATCCTTGGGCAGGAGCAGATCCCGAAATTGTGCTACGATCGTACGAAGCGATGCTACGCATCGCCCAGCTGGCACCGGCCGCCGCCGAAGCTACAGCAAACGCTGCTCTGCGCGCGGCGGAATACTACGACGATCCATTTGGCTCCGTTTGGTCAAAAGTGATAAAATTGCGTACGTTGGTTTGGTGTGGAAAATATGAGGATGCCGTTAAGTACGCTGAATTGGCGGAGATTGAAGCAAATCGTCATGGATTCAAACAACGCGTTGGCAACATCCTCACGTTTCGTGGGATCGCCCATATTGGGTGTGGTTTGACGGATGTCGGGGTAAAGGAAGTCAACCAAGGGCTGGAGATATGGGCCGAGAAAGGTGGGTTGTTCCATCTCACGCAATGGTATTGTGATGCAGCGGCCGTTTCCGTTAGAGCAGACAGATTTGACGCCGCTGCGCAATTTCTCGACAGTGCGCTCGCCTTCGAGAAAAAGATGGAACTGCCGACGGCTGAAGCTGAATTGTTTCGTTTACGGGGAGTGCGAGCTGCCCATGACGGTGATAGGTCTGCTGCCCAGGCATTCTTTCGGAGAGCGCGAGAGGTCGCGCACGCTAAAGGCGCGGCCTTGTGTGAGCTTCGTACGGCCTTGGATGAATTGAAATTGGACATCATTTGCGACACGCGAGAAAATCCGATGGATGTCTTGAACCGACTCGCATCGGAACAAAAACTTGCAAACCAGCTGCCGGAGACTCTAGAGGCAAAGCAATACATGTCAATTTGGCGGTGATGAGGAAAGCCCAACCCGTGCAGCGCATTCAGGACCGGCCCCGACATAGGCAAGCTTTCTAATGCGGCTCTTCAGATCAATATTGAGGCTGCGAATGACGCGACCATCGAATCCGGACCCTACCATTAAGAAAGAAGGGCACTCCATTAGCCGTCCCCGAAGGAATTGACAGAACATTTCTATCAAGAAGACAGATGGCAATTGCATCTGCGCTCTGACTAAGGCCGATCTCGTGGGTCATAATGCTCCCGGCTCCAAGAGGAATAATTCCAAGTGGCAGGTTGCTATCCAGGAGCGCGGCAGCTGCGGCCCGGACTGTACCGTCGCCGCCGGCCGCAACGACTGCATCGAAATCGTCACTCTCGCGAGCGCTTTTGGCGAGCGCGTGATTTTCACTCAAGTTTAGTGCGTTTCGGACAACGATCTCGCAACCATCCTCATTCAAAAATTCGAGCACTCGGCGAAGCCGCAACCTGTTTCGCATGCCAGCGGTCGGGTTGTGGATGACACGGAAGCGTCTCCGTCTGCAACGCGACGGAGTGAGAGTGGAGTACGTCTTTTCCATGTCGGTGGCGTCTTGCCACTAGCTTCGAGCTTCTTGGGCGACTGAGGGAGTCGTGATATCAGGTCTGTGAGCCGACCGCTCCACTTGCCAGATCTTTTGATTGTGGCTTTCGCTGCGGTGAGAGCCGGTTGTGGCAAACGAGGGGAGCGAACGCTGTCGTCATAAGGTGGAAGTCGTAGATTAGCATGAAGCGGCATGTCTGGAACAAGTGATATGGACTTCGATCTCAGTCGGAATCGGAGGCAAAGTCGTCGTCATCGTCTTGGTTGCGGCCGGCCCAGGCGCGGTCGGCTATGCCCCATTGCGGATTTGCCGCAATGATGCGCCTAGCTTCGATCATGCAGCTTCTTTGAGTTTCAGGGTCGTCCTGCGCTATGGCCTTGTTGTTTCGCGTACGCAGGTCCGCCATGGCCACTTGGTATTCATTGTAGGTATGAAATTTCGTCAAGAGGTATACCTCCTTGATGCCACGTGGTAGATCTTGCTTGAAACACGGTTGTTGTTCCCTTTAACAGGGTCGAAATTCGGCGATGTGCATGTATGATCGCACAGCTAGTGCTACCGCGCGAACATCGCGCGTATCACATCGGATGGCAGCATCATCTTGTTGCGGTTACGTGACGCCTAGGACGAAACGATAACAATGGGCTCCAGAGGCCACAAGCGCTAAGATATTAAACTCAGATTGGCGTTTTGGGCAGTACAAAGTTCAATTTGCTAAAACTACTGGTCTTCCCCAAGTAAGCTCTTAAGTGGGATGTCTGGATTTGCGACAGACGTGCGCTTGGGCGATCGTCCGGCTTCTATCAGACGTTTCCCAACCATATAAGCAGTGCCGTCGTTGAAGGCGTCCACTGCCAAGAGCTTGTCATGAGCAAAATACCAAACCGAGCCGGTACCGTCTCGCTTGCCGCGGCGCTCGACGATGCGGTCGTAGCCCATATTTAACCCGGCTATCTGCAACTTGACTTCGTACTGATCGGACCAGAACCAGGGGGTGGGGTTGTAGCGCAATTCTTGCCCCAGTATGTTGGCTGCAGCGGTTTCTGCCTGTTCGTTCGCGTTTTGTATAGATTCAAGCCGAACACGGCGGCCGCGCCATGGAAAAGAGGCGCAATCTCCTGCTGCGAAAATTCGTGGGTCCGATGTTCGACAGAACTCATCCACCACGATGCCGTCGCATACTGCAAGGCCAGCCCGTTCTGCAAGATCCGTTTCTGGAACTACGCCGACGCCGACGATCACCAAGTCGACGACAAATTGGCGGTCTCCATCAAGGCGCACGCTGCAACAATGGTCGTTGACAGGATCGATGGATTTGATCTGGGCTTGTTCATAGATCTCAACACCGTAGGCCTGGTGCAGCTCCGCCATTCGTCGGGAGGTTTCTTCTGACGCAACTCTTTGCAGAATTCTGTCAGCAGCTTCCAGCAAGATGGTCTCGACGCCACGTTGGCGAATGACAGCGGCTGTCTCCAAACCGATATAGCCGCCTCCAATGATCAATGCGCGTTGCGCCTCGGACAGACGCGGTGCCAAGAGATTGACGTCTTCCAACGTCCGCACCGTATGGATGTTTGCCAATTTATCATGGAGAGCTTCTGGAAGGCGCTTGGGACGGGCTCCAACGCTCAAAAGCAATCGATCCCACGGCATCGTCCGGCCATCAGACAGCAGTACCGTCTGATGCTGTCGATCAAGATTGATCACCTGAAGGTCCAGGTGGAGTTCAATGTCTTGACGAGAGTAGAAGTCCTCCGGTTTGATGAGCAATCGATTGAAATCGAGTTCCCCCATCAAATATTTCTTAGTCAGCGGTGGGCGCTGGTAGGGGGGCACAGGTTCCATTCCGATGAGCGATATCGCACCTTTGTATCCAAGGGTCCTCAATCTGGAGGCACCGCTCGCACCAGCTTGGCCGGCACCAACCACGACAACGTGCTCGATGTCGTCCATTGCTTTTCTCTCCAAATTTCACCCTTTTCCAGCGCGGTCTTAAAACGGGTGTCCAGCGAATCAGATGACGTGGCTTTCGAGTCTACGAACTCCCTTGCTATCCAGACTAGCGCGTGCCGCGGAGAGTGAACCATCAAGGTCAATAGCGCGACATGCGTCTTCAATAACAAAGGTATCAAATCCGCACTTAACTGCATCCTCGCCCGACCATCGCACACAGAAGTCTAATGCAAGACCAGCCAAGAATACTCGTGTCAATCCCCGCTCCCGCAAATACCCCCCGAGGCCTGTTGGGGTCTTGCGATCATTCTCAAAGAACGCGGAATAAGAGTCTATGTTACGTCGGTAGCCTTTGCGTATGATCAGCTCGGCTCTAGCCAATTCTAGATCAGAATGAAATTCGGCCCCGGGGCTACCCTGAACACAATGATCGGGCCACAAGACCTGTTCACCGTACTCGACCTGCATTGTCTCGAATGGTTGCCGGTTGGGATGAACTGAGGCAAAAGAGCGATGTTCAGGAGGGTGCCAATCTTGTGTCAAGACGATATGCGAAAACCGTTGCGCGATTTGATTGACGTTTGCCACGATTTCGTCGCCATTTGGGACAGCTAAATTGCCGCCGGGGCAAAAGTCGTTTTGTACGTCAACGACGATGAGCACGTCACTGTCGGCGATCGATCCGCAGATTGGACTTTGATTGGCCAAGGCTAGTGATTCTCCTTCTGATTCAATCGCTCGTCGACTTCCTCCGTCAAGCGTTGCAACGCGTCACCGATATGTAAAGGATATGCGGATTCTGGCACCAATTGACGTAGTTCTTCAGGAAGTGATCGGATGCCGTCGGCCGCGACCGCCCGCACTTCGTCGAGTGGCGGGTGTGGACGAGTGCGTTGTCCTTGCTCGATAACGAGATCAACGAGGGGTTCGCCATCGTGCTCGGCCGTTTCGAGGTCGAGAACGTCTCCGGCTAACTGGCCGTTGGACTTGATACGTCGCCATACTTGCTTGCGGCCGGGCCATGTTTGCTTTCCTTCTGATCGCTTGCGGCGGGCGATTCCTGCATATTCTTGCAATTTGTAAACACAGTCGATGGTCGGAACGTCGGACGAAGTCGTCAGTTTTGTCCCGATGCCAAATCCGTCGATGGGTGCTCCAGAGTGTACGATTCTATCGATGTCTGGGTCATCTAGGCCGCCACTGACAATAATTTGCACATCCACAAGACCGCCGTCGTCAAGTATCTGACGTACGGATTTGGCGAGTTCGACAAGATCACCACTATCAATTCGTACGCCGCGTATGAGGGTGCCTTCGGCCCTGAGCTTCGGTGCGAGCTTCACTACCTTTCTAGCACCTCGTTTTGTGTCGTATGTGTCTATCAGAAGCACAAGATTGTCGGGGCGGGAGCGCGCGTAAGCCGCAAAGGCGTCGATTTCTTGGTCGAAGGCTTCGACGAAGGCGTGGGCCATCGTTCCATGCAGTGGGATGCCGAAGCGCTTCCCCGCCAGCACAGTCGCTGTACCATCGTATCCGGCCAGAAAACTAGCGCGCGCCGCCATCAATCCGGCGTCTGCTTCATGAGCTCTTCTCATGCCAAAATCGACAAGTCGACGGCCCGCTGCGAGATGGACGTGGCGTGCAGCTTTGGTTGCGATCAGGGTTTGGAAGTGCAGGATATTAATGATCCGGCTTTCGACAAACTGTGCTAAGGGCAACGGTGCGGTTACGCGTAAGATTGGTTCGTGGGGAAAAAAAATCGTACCCTCTCGCATCGCATGGACGTCGCCGGCAAACCGTATTTTTGCGAGCCAATTCAGTAGGTCCTGACTAAATTGACCGCTCTGTTGCAGCCATTGCAGATCAGACTCTCGGAAATGCAAATTTTCGAGGTAGTCGAGAACCTGCTCAAGACCAGCGGCCACGAAGAACCCACGTTGGTGCGGCATTGTACGCACCGAAAACTCGAAGACAGCTGTACGCGTCTCCCCGGCTTCAAGGTAGGCCTGAATCATGTTCAATTGGTAGAGGTCGGTGAGCAAAGGGCTCTTGGCCGCATCCGTGATATCCATGTGCCTCAACCCCCGCGGATCGTCTGTTGAATTCTAGCTAGTCGTCCGTGACCGTCGCATCACCTAAGACTGTATCAGTCGGGGTAGTGTAGTCTATCGAACTAAAGCTTTGATTGAGACATGATCATTTCGCATTATCGGCGTAAACAAAACCCCGCGCGATGCTCTGCTTGGACCCAATTTGTCGCACGATCACGGGTGGGTGCTTGATTGGTAGAATCTCGGACCGTCAACCGGTCACGGTCACTCGCACCGAAACGGTCCTTACCTACTCTCCGGATCCGGTCCCGGTCTCCTCAGTCCCGAGTTTAAATTGCAGCCCAGGGCAGTTTCCAGGATGGTTCATGAGTTGCATTGGCGAAGCCTATTTGGGAAGCACGCATTGCGCTGGCACTTTCCAACTCTACCGAGATGCTGCAGAAACATGGTGAGCGCATTTGGGTTGTTTGCCGAGTCATTTCGCTGATTCAGGCGGACCAACGGAGATCAATTGTGTCCCATGAACCGTCTCAATGGTTTGATCTTCACCCATCTCCAAAAGCAACTGGTTGAGACGTTCTTTGAGTCCGTGCCTCTCTTGGGAATCGGTTGCTTCGCGACAGAGCATATCGAGCGCTTTCACTTCAAGGGCACGGGAATTCTGTTCCCGTGCCGTCGCCAACGCTTGCTTCAGCGATATAATACGCTTTCCAACTGGCACATTGGCTGCAGTTAAGAGTTTCGCTTTTATGCAGTTCAGCTCAGGTGCACAGAAATGGATGTGGCCTGTCTGCGAGGCATCAAGTGCCTCGTCTACTAACTTTAGGCCATCTTGAACCTCTCCAGCCTGCAAGAGAACATCAGCCTGAAGCCCCAAGAAATAGGGCCCCATCAGATGCGAACCAGTCGTCCGATATGCGTGGAGGCCACTCGCGGTTTCTACTGTCGCGGAAACCCCAACACCCATCTTGGCGCGCGCCCAGCCGCGTACGACATGCCCCCATGGGCCCCAGTATGCAAAATTGCACCGATCTGTACCGCCGGAGAAATTGACCGGTGAAGCTACCACCGAGTGTCACCGATATCTGTCGCTGTCGTCGTCGGCGCAATAGGTCTACAACGAGAACAACGGTGCCTGTTTCAAGTCTGTTAGACGTAGCTGAGCGGTCGCTGTACCACAATAGGCACCTGGTTGGCAGCTCGCGTTAAGTCAGCTGATTATCGAGGTTTTTGGGGAACGCACCTTTTGCGTCTCATCCATGTCATTCACCACGGCAAGAGATGTCGACCTTGCAGCCTAAAGTTCCGCCGACAGCGCATCGCCAGTGTTCTGCGAAGTCTGTCGGCGCAAGGTCGATTGACGTTTCTGAAAAACCTTAGGTTGCGTTCTTCCAATTGGACTTATGAACATTATTGACGACTTTAGACACACCACTTACTCCTTGGACTAAGACTCGCAGCGCTTCAATGTCTTCGGTAGAGTCAGCGAACCCCAATATTTCAACCACGCCATCAGAAACATCCAAATTAATGTTCACGGAATTGATCCAAGACTGACGACGAATTTCGGCCATTATCGTTTTACGTAGCTCGTAGTCACTGCGTTTTGTCGTGTGCTTCTCCGTTGGCTGTTGAGCTAGCGCCCGAACGAGATCACTCCGGCTAATAATACCAGCGAGCTTTCCTTGCGAGACCACCGGAACACGGCGAATATTGTGAGAATCCAAGACGTCAGCGACGTCGCCCAGTTCATCGTCGGCAGATACTGTAACGACGACGCTCGACATCACGTCGTCAACAGTCTTGGCATGCGATTTGATGAACTCTCTCGCTCGCTCGTCATTGTCGACGAAGAACTCGAGCCACCATTTTCTCTTACGAGTGGTATTGGTTTCCGTCCGGTGCAGCATGTCACTTTCGCTGACTAGCCCGACTAAGTGTCCGTCGTCAGCTACAATTGGGACCGCGCTAATGCGATGTTTGACCAGCTTTGCCGCAACGTCCGTAATAGGTGTCCCGGGTGGAACAGTCACGACGTTGCGCGTCATGATGTCTTTGGCTTTCATTGAGATGTCTCCTTCTCGGTCCATTGGCAACTACATGGCGCCAAGACAGCACGGCTCTGGCCAAATCGTCAACGACCCGGCGTTTGCGGGCACTCCGATTATTTGGCACGTTGCCCTCAATGTGTGCCTGGATGTCAAGATGCTGAATCGCCATCAGTAAAGGCCCCCTTGCGCCAAGGGGACAATTTCTATCCTGTATTCTAAGGGTGAGAACAGGCTGCAGATGTTCTTCAGCCATAAAGAGCTCACTGTTCATCGGCGCAAGGACACGCCAGGGCAGGGTCAAACCAGCCTGGCACAGGCCCGCAAGGAACTCTTTTGTTGGCCAAGCTCCGAACGTAACATAGGTCCAACAGCGCTCTGCGAGCAATGACCAGCACATGCGCACAGCAAACTTGGTGTTGGTCGATGTCTCGTCACGACGTACGATCCGTTGGGCAAGCCTGCAGGAGACTACAGTCCGTCCGTTGGTCCACAGTTGCTGGGCCTTGGCGATATCGATGCGTTTTGCCCATTTGCCCGCGGGCTCTTGTTTGTGCTTGTTGGACGCACGCACTATCGAAGCGTGATAAACCCTGACGTCGTGCTCCATCAGTTCGAGGTAAAGCTCATCAAGCATGCATTGGCGCAGCCCGTCATCATGATCGCCAAGTTTGCCGCCACCCTGCGATCGGTCCTGCGGCTTGGCGTTCAGCGTGTCTGTCTGACCGTGCAGGAACACCATGTTGTTCTGGAAATCTGGTGAAATCCTGAAACGGCGCGCTGCCCAACGTTCGATCTGGTCTTGGCCATCTGCGTTCTCCTTCGTTGAGAGAGGAGAATCACTGATCAAATGATTTGGAGACGTGAATTCGGGATTGCGCAACATGCTTTAGACTACAATCACGACCACAAGACGCGGCAGGTGCAATAAGACTTTCGGACCAAGGATCGCTAGTTGTGGCCGGAAACCTAGACCGTTCGAGATTAATGTATTTCTGCTGACCCTTGATGTGATTCGAAGGCTTGGACTGATGGCATTGTCGACGTCTCTACAGGAAAGCGGTGCTTCAACGAAAGCGATGTCGCAGGGCATTGTGTTCATTGTGCTTGCTATGCTGATGCTTCCCGGAATCGATGCCCTGGCGAAGCTCGTGTCCGGTTCGATTTCAGCGGGTCAAGCGGCCTGGGCCCGATTTTTTTTTCAAGTGATTATTCTTGCTCCGTTCGTTCTGTGGCAAGGTCAAAAGATTTGGAATAGGACGATCTGGCTGCATGCCGCGCGTGGTGGCTTGATAGCTATTGCGACTTTGTTGTTCTTCATGGCGCTTAAAGTGATGCCGTTGGCTGACGCAATTGCCATTTTTTTTGTGCAGCCCTTCATCGTTACATTGCTCGCCGCCGCAATCCTAGGCGAAGCATTTGGTTGGCGGCGGATGATGGCCATTGCTATCGGGTTCGTGGGCGCGCTCTTTATCATCAAGCCAAGTTATGAGTCCTTCGGACTGACTGCGCTTCTTCCTGTTGGTACCGCCTTTTGCTTCGCACTTTACGTTGTCCTGGCGAGAAAGCTTTCACGCACCGTGTCGCCGTTGCCCATGCAGTTTCTGGCTGGTGTCTTCGGTCTGCTCACCATGTCGATGGCACTAGTCATTGGTTACGCTCAGGACATTCAGTTCGTGGCGTCAGTTTGGCCGACTTATACAGAGTGGCAACTTCTTGCATTGCTGGGCATCGTAGCAACGCTCGGACACGTGCTGGTGGTCATGGCCTACTCTCGCGCTCCAGTGGCCGTTCTAGCTCCATTTCAATACCTGGAGATCGTTAGCGCAACATTGCTTGGCTACGTGGTGTTCGATGACCTTCCTGACCTTCTGACCATAATTGGGATATCAATTATCGTATCATGCGGACTCTTCGTATTCTACCGCGAGATCAAGTTGTCACGTTGGAGGGATCGGTCCAATACTGTTTGCGTTGAGCGTGAGTAAATCCGGTGGGTTGAGAGCCAGTGCGATCAGCCCGTGAAATCGACCTCGACTCACTCATCGGCGCATCTCGCATGAGTTTTGTGGTCCTCAAAACTTGCCGAATTTAAGGTATGCTTGTTGAGGGTCGATTCCCGATTTGATCGCCTTTCGAATATCACTTTCCGTGCTGATGGCAATCTCGGAACCTTCGATAACCTCCTGAACGGAACCCTTGGGTATCCGGATCAAGCCGTCGCGGTCGCCGATCAGATAATCTCCAGGTTCGATGTCCACGTCACCAATGCGAATAGGGACGTTCGTTGCGGCTGGCAGCCACCAACCGACGATGTCGCGCGGCGTGTGACCTGAACACCAAGTTTGAAAGCCTAATTCCAATAAGAAATTGACATCACGTATCATGCCGTCCGCAACGGCACCACGCACCCCCTTGTCCCGAAGGGTTTCTGCGGAGAGTTCTCCCATGTGTGCGACGGTGTTGTCGTTGGGCTGGTTAACCCAGATGTGTCCGGCTGGGCATTTGGATAAGAGGCCGGTCCAGGCCAACAAAGTTTCATGCGGATCCGCCATAGGATCAACCTTGCCTAAAATAGTGAAAGCAGGGCCGGCCATAGTGCGTTCAGGAAATATCGGGCGCAATCGTGGTGGAAGCGTAAAGTCCTTGAATCCTAACTTGCGCATCACGTCGTGAACGATGCCGGTATAGCATTCTTCAAGTCGGGTAGTGAAATCATCACTCATGGTCATCTTCCCAAAATCCCAGATCGTATCAGGCCGCTGGTAGGCAGGCGGGTCCAATCGGTTCAAAACTTTTATATGTCAGGATAAATTCACGATGCCCAAGGGCTTCGGACTTGGTTCGCCTGCCTTGCGCCACCGAGATGGTGAGATCAAAAATCTCATCACCGACTTCGTTCGGCGTGGCGCCGTGCAGGATGCGGCCGGCGTTGACATCCATATCATCGACCATTCGATCGTAGGTGTCTGGATTGGCGCAGATTTTCAATACGGGCGAAATCGCTGAACCGACGACAGATCCGCGTCCGGTCACAAAGTACGTCAAATGGCAACCGCAGGCCATCAACTCTGCGATCTCAGCATTGTCGTTGATATTTGGGAAGCCAAATCGTGGAGGACCATCTGGAACGACATCCAAGAGGTAGAGGCCGCATGTCGGAGAGCGATCGCCCGGTTTTAGTAACCCACTAATTTGCGAACTACCGGATTTAGCATACGCTCCCAGTGACTTCTCCTCGATAGTCGAAAGGCCACCATCAGCGTTTCCTGGGGCAAAACTGCCATAGCCCATCTCAGCGTAGTACGATGCTGCTTTTGCCACCGCATCACGTAGCAACGGACCAAGCTCAGGCCTGGCCGCTCGCTTAGCCATGACATGCTCACAGCCTATCAATTCTCCTGTTTCCTCGAAAATGCACGTGGCTCCGGCTTGTACAAGTCTGTCAAAGGAGAGACCAGCAGCAGGGTTGCCTGTTATGCCGGATGTACCGTCTGAGCCCCCACATACCGTCCCTACAACAAGGTCTTCGAGACCCATTGTAGAGCGATCGACCGCCTCCAGAATGGGCAATGTTGCTCTGACAAACCTTCGGCCAGCTTCAATTGATTTTGTCGTGCCACCTACGCTCTGAATTATAAGTGTTTCGACTGGTCGACCACTCTCGGCAATCCTATTTGCGAGATGATGTTTATTGAAGCTTTCGCAGCCGAGCGAGATCAAGAGTGCAGCACCGACATTTGGGTGAGTGCACAATGCCTCCATCATGCGTTCTGCATAAGGGTTTGGATAACAACCAGGGAAGCCGATCAAGTGAACGTCGCGATCACGGAACTCCACTACGATCTCACGGGCAACATGATGTGCGCATTCAACCAGATAGGCGACGACTAAGATGTTGCGGATGCCCTTGCGCCCGTCGGACCGTGGATAACCGGTAAGCATTTAAGCCTCTGGGATGACATACGTTGGTATGTAGTTGGAGCGCATATTGTGAACGTGGACATGAGCGCCGAACGGAATATCTTCTGCGGCCACGCCTATGGGGAAGTTGTACTTGATAATGGGTTCTCCCTTCGCAATGGCGCGTGCGGCGAGCTTATGACCGAGGCCCAGATTCGTGTTGATCACCGCAATTCGACCTTCCAACTCGATGCTTTCGCCCGGTGTGAGCGAAGTCGAAATCACAAGAACATTATCAGTCGGCGCAAGTCGTATAAGTTTTTGCAGCTTTTTCTCCTCGATTATCAGGCCGGAGGTCAAGGGTGACAGTTGGGCCAGACGCCTAGCGCCTTGCTGGTGATGCTATCAATATTCTCTGCCATGCACCAGCACTAGTCTAATACTGTTCCGGCATCGCACGGCGCTTTACTGGTAGCGGTCAGGGGAGAATGCAGCAAATCAAGCCAAGCTATCCTCCTCAAGCTAAGCTATCCTCGGTTCAGCTGATTTGAGCAGACCCAGCATGCCGTTGCGCCGGCTGCCATTATCTGGTGGTATGGTGTCTACAAGTCAAAGAATTTAAAGCCCAATGTTATGGAGTGCCAATAATGTCCGAACCCACTCTTCATGGACCTGCATTCAGTACCTATGTCCGGTCGGTGCGCATTGCGCTCGCAGAAAAGCGAGTCTCCTATGCCTTAAATGAATTCAATTTTCTTGAGGGTTGGCCCGATGGGTATGAAAAATTGCACCCCTTCAAGAAAGTCCCTGTTTTTCAGCACAACGGTCTGACATTATACGAGACGCCGGCCATATTGACTTACGTGAATGGCGCGTTCGATGGTCCAGCTTTGCTGTCCGAGGAGCCAGCGTTACGCGCGAAGACCGTTCAAATTATCGGTATTCTGGACAATTACGGCTATGATGCGCTGATAACGCGTACTTTCATTCAACGGGCTGTGGTGCCTATGTTGGGCGGGACCTCAAATGAAGTGACCATCGAAGAAGCGCGTGGAGACTGCGAAAGGGTCATTTCGGTATTGAATGAAATACTGTCGGGACAGGACTACTTTGGTGATGATTATGCGTCTTTGGCGGATTGTCACGTTGTTCCGGTTGTTCACTACATCGGCCTTATCCCCGAGGGCCAGGCGCTACTCAAGAATGCCCCAAATCTCTCAGGATGGATGGACCGCATGAATAGTCGGGAGAGCGTTAGTTCAACAATTCCGTCTTTCGGCTAGTTGAATAAATTTGTCATTGGCGACGGATGCGCGAGATGGGTTTGCTGAGTGGTTGAGCTGGCAGTCGAGATTGGGCATTTGGATCGACCGCTCTCATCCGCACCCATCAATGCGCATCCTGTCGCCAGGTCGAGAGCGTTCGATGGCATGCGTGGGAGACTGTTAGACATATCACACCACCGTAATCAATTATAAGGAGCGCGTATTTTCATGTTGAAGCAATTAAGCTGGACAACAGTAATTGCAGCGACCCTCGTTCTGACGGGTTCCGCGAAGGGAGAGGGTGATCGCATAGCGTTCCCGAAGGACTATCGCGACAAGCTAGTGAATTATCTTAGCCTGGACCGCACGCAGAACGATGATCAGGTTATCCGACTTTTCGCGCCTAAGAGCGCGCTGGAAGCCGCCAATTCTGGCACTGAAATACCTTACGGTACAGTCATTGTTGCGGAGATTTATAAGGCGAAGAAGAGTGAGAATGGCAAAGTCTTAGAAAGCTCACTCGGCCGCAGAATTCGAGATAAGTTTGCGGCCGTGGCGATCATGGAGAAACGCAAAGGCTGGGGAGAGAAGTTCCCTGAGGAGCTTCGAAATGGAGATTGGGATTTTGCGATCTTCAAACCTACAGGCGAACGATTAGCAGGCAAAAACTTGAACGCATGCAGGTCTTGCCACGCTCCGCTCACCCAGACCCAGCATCTGTTTTCGCTCCAGCATCTAGCAAATTAAAGCGAGGTGGCACCGATCTCTCGTTTGGCCAGGTCAGTCACTTTCTGAGCTTGCCTATTGAGGTCCGGCTATCACCCCTCTTTGCGGGTTGTCTCGATTTCTCGTTTGAGGCGTTTGTCGTCTTCGACGTCAAGTCCTTGCAGATTACTCGCGATCGCTTGCAACGTTAGGTCATCAAGGAGTCGATACTCAGACTTCGCAACAGCACTCGTGATCGCCGCGAACGCGGCGGCTAAAATTGGTGTCGGTTAGTTCCATTTTTGATCCGTCGAGATCTCAATCCGTTGAATCTCGCTTCGGCCAGCGTGTCGGTCAATCGGTCCGGTAATTCGCTCCAGATGGCAACCCGTCGATGCTACTTACGAACCTGATGATGTGGGCGTTGACCGCCGCCGAATGCGTAAGTGGAGACATGTGTCCACCAACATCCAAATCAACGCGTTCTGCGCTCGGCCATATAGTATTGAGGACATCCACGACTGCGCGAGCGGCAGAGGTCGTGTTCGCCGCGCAGATGAGTTGAACGGGTCGTTTGAATTTGGCCAAGTTTTCCGGTTCGGATCCTAGGGGCTGGAATGCCTCCGACCACTCGGTGCTCAGCTTGAGCATACCCTGAGCGATCGAATCTTGGACATGGCTATCCATTTCGTCGAATGCGCCTTGGTCGACCCAATAGTCAATAAACCCTTTGGAGGCCTCTCTCGGGCAGCCCTCGGCTGTAAGTTTAATCACGCGATCACCAACCGCCCTAATCTCATCCAATTCATGCCGGCGGTCATAGTGCTCCAACAAGTGGAATAACGTTGGTTCAATTAATGTGAGGCTCTTCACCTGCAATTCATTGCGGACCGCGACGCGAGCAAGTATTGAGCCGCCGTAGGAATGGCCCACTAAGTGAACGGTTCCCTTAGCCAGTTGTGCAATCAGACCCTCAATAATCGAAATTTCGTGCTCCATCATTGAGGACGAACTGCAACTACAAGGTGTTCGGCCATAGCCAATATGATCTGGTGCAATCAAGCGGTAGTCGCGGGACATGTCCTCGATCAGGTCGCGCCACTGGCTGCTGGAACCCGTTGAACTGTGCCCCAGTATAACGACTGGTCCAGATCCCTGCTCACGGTAAAAGACGTCAAGGTCGTGAACTATGATCTGTGCCATTTTTCTGCTCCTAACGGACCATTGCCTTGTTTCATAAGATCAGACGCCGGCTCGGCGGACAACAGCAAGCCTGACCGGTCGTCAATCATTCGCTTTCGCTTGAAACCAATAGTGGAAGTGTATTCGAAATTGTACTACGCTAAGCGTCCGTCGCAGGGACGCTCTGGTGTGCCGGCGCATGATGATGCCGCGGTGAAACGTCCCGAGCTGGGAGGTTTGCCATGCAGCTTGATCGTGTGTTTACCGTTTTGCTTGTCACGTGTGTGCTTTCGGTGTCGCCGCAGCCGCTAACAGCGGGCGAGACAGTCGAAGACGTGATTGATCGCGGATATGTCAAGTGCGCTGTCGGGAACCGTCCGGTTGCTGATACCCGGATTGGCGAAACCGGCTATGAAGGATTTTTTCCAGAGTTTTGTCGTGTGCTGGCCCTAGCATTGTTCAACGATAGAGATGCCGTCGAGCTATCCCCAGTTTCCATTCGCTATGGCCTTCAAAGTCTTCAGGAAGGTGACGTCGACGTCTACATTTCCAATGTCACTTGGACACTCACGAGAGATCTAGTCCGTAAACTCTGGGCAGCGGCGGTTTTGTACTACGATGGCCAAGGGTTCATGTCGCACAAAGGCACAGTTCGTGGCCGGCTCGTCGATGTCCAATCGGCGCGGGTGTGCGTTTCTCGATCGACGACTACGATTTCCAACCTCGAGGATTTTATCCGCTATCACAATTTGACCTGGGAGGTTTTGCCATTTGCATCTTCCGAAGGTCGCAACGATGCATTTTTTGCTAGAAAATGCGAATTGCTAACAACTGACCGACTTGTCCTAGCGTCGACCCGCGCGACCGCAACGGATGATCCCGAAAACTACGTCTTACACGAAGAGATTATTTCAAAGGAGCCGCTGGTTGCCTATGTCAACATGCTAGATATGGAGTGGGCGAACGTCGTGCGCTGGTCAATCTATGCGACAATCGCAGCCGAAGAAAAGGGTTTGAGCCGTGCGGGGTTTGAAGAGCATCTGGATAGTCGGGATCCGGCAATACGCAGGCTGCTCGGTGTCGAACCTCTAGAGGGCATTCGGGATGTCGGTCTCAAACCGGAGTGGTCTCGCAATATCATCGCCGGTGCCGGAAATTATGGTGAGATCTATAGTCGATATCTTGGTGAAAACAGCAATATCAGAATTCCGCGGGGCCTGAACCGTTTGTGGCGAGATGGTGGGCTTCACTATAGCCCGCCGTTTCGCTGATGGCAGATCAAGTAAACCAAACGTCCGCACTTCGGATCGGAATCCGAAATCGCATATCCACGTTGTTGCTGTCGATCCTTGCAATAACTGCCGTGGCGGTGCTAGCGGGGTTGGCGACAATTACCACCCAATTGTTCGGTTCTCGTACGCAAATAGAAGAACTACGCAATCTCCTTCTTCCGCGATTGGTCAAGCTCTCTCAACTCAGCCAGGAAGCCGCTGCCAGCATAGCAATTGCGCCTGCTCTCAGCACCAATCCGACACGGTTTGAGTTTGAAACACTGCTTTCCAGAATCGAGGACAAGCGGAACTCTCAGACTAGTCTGCTCGGTGAGCTTGCAGGATTGATAGACGACCCTGAAGCACTTGATACTTTGAAGAGGAACAGTGCTCTACTATCGACCAATCAAACGGCCTTGACGAGTGTGGTTCGGCGACAGATTCATGTCCGCAAGCGACTTGAGAAGCACCATAGGGCACTCCGAAAGTTGGCCCGAGTTGCTGAGAGTGATCTTGTCGATTCGTCCGACCCTGGCGCAGCAAGGAGCTATGCGCATATTGCTATGGTTGGCCTGCTCGCCGTATTGCATGATCCCGTTCGCGCCCGGTTTTCTAGAAACCGGCGCAAGATCAGAGGTGATTTCGACCGATTGCGGTTGCTGATGGAAAATAGCACGGAGGATGCGCTCGCGACGCAACTTCTGTCTTACTGGTCGAAGCAAGGAGACAGAATTGTAGAAGACAAGGCCACCGAACTGACCAACGCGTTCAAAATTAAGGCTTTGGTCGAGGAGAACTCCTTGATCGCCAATCGTCTTCTCAACAGCGCCAATTCTGAGTTCATGCGCGCAAATACAGAATTGACCGGGCAAATCGGGATTATTGCCTCGACGGCGCAATCCAATCTTGTTGCAATGGTGCTAGTTTTTGTGGCCTTCGCGGCAGGTGCATTTTTGCTTGTATTCGTTTTGCACGGGCGCGTGTTTAATCGACTCGACAATCTTCGTGACGCACTATCGCAGTTTGCAAACAACCGCACCAGCAACTTGAAGGATGAAGTTCCTGATGAAATCGGTGAAATTTCACGGGCGATCAACGACTATATGAGTCGAATAGACAGGCAAGAAGAGGAGCTGCAGGCGAAAACGAAAGATCTCGAACGGCTCTCGTCTCGGCTCGCAAAGTATTTGTCGCCTCAAGTTTATGAGTCAATTTTTGCCGGAAGACAGCAGGTGGCAGTGTCCAGCTCTCGCAAAAAACTGACGGTCTTTTTCTCAGACCTCGTGGGTTTCACTGAGCTGGCAGACCAATTAGAATCGGAGGAACTCACCCAGCTCCTCAATGCGTATTTGACGGAGATGTCTCGTATCGCCCTTGAATTTGGTGCGACCATCGACAAGTTCGTTGGGGACGCAATTTTAGTGTTTTTTGGAGATCCAGAAACCAAGGGGGCGAAGCAAGATGCGCTCCAGTGTGTAAACATGGCGGTTGCGATGCGTGATCATCTATCTCGTCTCAATAATGAATGGAAGAGGTCAGGTCTAACCGCGCCGTTGGCTTGCAGAATAGGGATCCACACCGGTTATTGTACGGTTGGTAATTTCGGCAGTAGCGAACGTATGGACTACACCATTATCGGCGGAACCGTGAATACGGCTTCGCGGCTCGAAAGTGTGGCTGCTGCGGGAGAGATACTCATTTCATACGAAACCTTCGCGTTGGTAGAGGACGAGATTGATTGTGAAGAACGTGGTCGGATCGATGTGAAGGGAATGGCTTATCCCATAGACACCTACGCTGTTCTCCAGCGTCACGGATCGGTTTGCGATAGCGATCTTCCATTTCGCGAGGCAAGAACTGGCTTGCTAATTGAGATTTCTGCGGAGGCAATGAGGCCGGATGAAAGAGCGGCCGCTGTCAAAGTTCTCGAACGAGCGATACGGCATATTAAGGACTAGGATTCGACGTAGGATTGGATCGGATCCTAGTGGATGCACAGTTATTGTGAGGCTTGGGCAGGCGAGGTGCAGCTCAAGCAAATAGGCTACTGGTTGTTGCTACCTTTGATGCCATGACTGCGAATGACAGCGGATGGGACAACACGTTTCCGGCGGCCGTGCTGTGGATATAATTCTATGAATAGCGGCCTTTAGAACGTGGCTCATGAACCGGTCACTGCACGTGACGATATTTGTCCGGAAATTAGACATTGACGGGACAGAGACCGTATGGCGACATCCGCCGGCGTCGGACATAGATGGGTGCTAAGAAACAGGGCATTTCATGGAATATCCCCCCCCGGCAAGCCACTTCATCGAAGGACAATTTGTCGAGGACTAGGCTGGCTCACAGCTTGATGTACGCTATCCTGCGACTGGCGAACGGATCGCCAAACTGCATTTGGCGTCGGCGGCCGTCGTTGAGCGCGCCGTTGTTTCGACACAGAGTGCGCAAGGTGCATGGCCGCCATGACCGGAACGAAGCGTGGCCGCGTTTTTGCTCAGAGCAGCGAATTTGATGCGAAACAGAAACCACAACCTGCCCGTCATTGGATCGCAAATCGGGGGTGTATGTGCAAAGAAGCTGGCAACCTGCCATCTAGTCTTGCTGTAGATCGGGGATTAGGAAAAATGCGCTCGGTCGTCCAAATCGGACCGGAGCGCGCAGATTTTCGTGCCGCAGCAAGGGGATACGCAGCCACTCCGTTTGTTGCAGCGGGATCAAGCCCGATGATCTCTAGCTGCAGTGGACAGTCATTTTATTGACGCCGGCCGTCACTCCGGAAAGTGAGTACTCATCTTCGATTTCGGTTCCATCGGCGGTAGTGGCGCGCACGAACATACGGCTTCCGCGTTTCATTGAATTGATAAGCTTAAGTTCGCGGGTCGGGTCGCTGACGAAGGCCTCATTGTCTTTTGTAAACAATGAATAGCGTTCGCCGCCGATCCTAATGCTGACACTGCTGCCATCTCGCAGCTGCTTGGCCAGTTTGATACTGACTTCCGCTTTAACTCCGTCTTTCGGCCAAGCAGAAATGTAGAAGTAACTGCGGCCTCTGTTATAGCCGGCAGGATTCTTTTTCTTTGGCCAGGTGCTCAAGAAGCATATGTTTGCGCTGGAACCATTGTGCGAGTAAAGAACCCAGTCCCTGAATTTCTGCACAACTTTGGTAGTTGATTGCGCATTCGCCGAGGTAACTGCCATTACGACTGCGACGGACGCTAGTATCGTGATTCTATTCAGCATGGATTCCCCGCAGATCGATCATGATTCGCCATAACTAAAATTAGGAACAGCGAATGTTTGTGTCACCCCCACTTAGTGAAAACATCGTGTGAGGTGGCTTGTTAAGTGTGAGATAGTTGCAGCAGGGCCATACTTTTCACGTGCCATTGGATTTCATGACAGAGATCGGGTGACGTCTGTCAAATCTGCGGAGGTTCGGGATATTGCCTTCGCCTGGTTCGATTGTCCCACGAACCTCGCGTGTCAAAGGTGTCGGCGGCATCTACAACATAAGTTGTGGCAGCGGGACAGGTGCATTCAGGTTGCTTGGGTCCAGCTCTTTGCGCGCAGCATTTCGTTTGTCGCCATTGTCGAATATTGACTCGACTACGCGAGTTTTATATGCGCGCGAGGGATCTTCCAGAGCAATTGTCGACTACTATGTTCCGTTCTTCAAGGCGAGGGCGTTTGCTTGTCGTTAACCACCCAACCAGCGCGGCATCGAAACGGGCGAGATAGCTGTTAGGTTTGTTGCATGTTGGGGCTACTCCGCAATTTGAGGATGTTGCGTCAAATGGCTCGCCGGTGCACCCGAGAGGCGTGGTTCGGGGGAAGCCGGGCAGATGTAGGCGGTTCACATGTCAGACGAGTTCTACGACCCGATCTTTTATGAAGACGACGTTGAAACAGTTGCCGTATGGGCCGACTTCAGCGTTTGCAAGAAGATGGGTGGTATTCTTACCGCCACTCACATGTATGAAGCCTACTGCGATTTCTGTTCTCAGCTGAGGGTTGAACCAGTCAAGTATCGTGCTTTTTCGAGCGAGCTTGTCAGATATGGACTGTCGCAGACAAAGATCAACGGACGCGCCTGCTACCTGAACGTCCATCTCTCTGCAGCTTAGTACTCCATAAATTCTCTTCAGCCTCGTGCTCCATAAGTACGCAAGAGCTGCGCTCGTGACTTCCATCACCCAATTCTCTCTTGGACCAATTTTAGAGACGTGGCACCCTTAGACTTAACACCCTTAGACTTAGCACCATTAGACTTGGCGCCCTATCGCTAGGATGTTTGACCCTGGGCTGCTTTTTTCATGGTCATGTACGTCATTGGCAGCTGTCCGAGCATCCCAAATTTCATGCGACGGTTGTGAACAAAGCCGGCCGTTCAGCTGAAACAAGCCATGAGCTCTGGTTTTGCGCTATTCTTTCCAAGCCGAGCTTATCCATTCCAAGATCGCCTGAGAAATGAGTGATTGCAGTTGTCATTGTGGGTTGCCGTTCGTTATCTTCAACTTTCGTTGATGAGCAAGTTGCCTAAAGACAGCGGACATCGGAGTTTGATCTTTGAGATCTGGGGAGGTGGTGCGCATGACCTACATCGGAATGACAGCAGAACTTGTGACCATAAACGGTGACAACGGGGACGGGGTTTCGGCGTACGTGGCCCGGCCAGCAGGCGATGGTCCGTTTCCAGGTGTCGTGCTCGTGCACCATCTTCCGGGTTGGAGCGAGTGGTACATCGAGGCGACACGGCGTTTCGCTCACCATGGCTACATTGCCATCTGTCACAATTTGTACGAGCGCGTCGCCACGGGGGATCCTGATGCTGGTCACGGGCTCTTCTACTATCAGTTCTTTGGCAGACATTTGAACTGAGAGGTGGCGAAGTGTGTACATCCATCGTTGAGATTATTCGTGTGGACGGCATGGGGAAACGCTCTAACGTGTGGTTCCACCTGTCGCGCGCCGTTGTGGCCTATGATCATGCCCGCCACGCGCAGTTGGATGAGGCGATTGCTATTGATTTCGTCAACGAAGAGCTGGATCCCGGCGCGCGGGCAGCCGTGGAGCTAACCCTCGACTCGGCTAAATCCCTGAATGAAGCTCTGTCGAAAGCTATAGCCGCAGCCGAAGACAAGGAAGCCGAGAGAGCGCGAAATAGTCTGCTGGCTCCATCGCGGCTAGATAGCGCTCGAGCGGCATAGAAATGCAATAAAGCATCGATCTGCAGGCGGAAGAGTATCGACGAAGATCGCGATGCTCAGCATCTCCTGGCTCTCAGGCGCGCAATCCAGCCGACTGCCGAGCGTCACGAAAGACAGGGCCGCTCAGACCGATGGCGCGGCGTGAAGAGTGTGACTACTTTGCTACTGATGCAGAAGGGTGATCATGTTGTCTTGCTGCATCGTCTATCGAGCGAGGGCTATACAACTAGCGGGTGTTCCCCAAACGTTCGGCTTGGTGTATTGCACAGATCATTGCAGTTCGTTGCTCGTTCGGACTTGACTGTCGCAAAATAGGCGCAGTTTGGCTCGATCTTTTCGATATGTTCGCTTCGGTGATTTTGAGCACTAGCGGAGTGTGGTTTTGTGGGTGATGTCTCGAGTTTGATCATAGGCAGGCGTCGGCGGAGCGTGGGGGCGTGGACTTGCACTACGGTGTATGCCCTGGCGCGATCTCTAGCGGATACCACTTTGGGAATTAGAATGCTCCGAACAAGGACGCCAAGGTGATGAGTGCGACCAGCGCCACAAGTGGGAACACGATCGCCACCATGAACATATCGAGGTAGGCCTCGTTGTGCCCCAGCTTGCAGATGCCAAGGACGGTGATTACCGCGCCATTATGCGGTAGAGCGTCCAGAGCTCCTGACGCGACTGCGGTCACACGGTGCATTGCTTCGAGCGATGTCCCAGTCTCGTTGGCAAGCTTGACATAAGTATCTCCCAGTGCGTCGAGCGCGATGCTCATGCCGCCGGAAGCTGAACCAGTCATGGCCGCAAGGACGTTCACCGCGATGGCCAACGAGATCAAAGGATTGCCACCCCCTACTGAGAGGACCAGCTCGGTAAGATGTGCAAACGCAGGCAACGCCGCAATGACGGCACCGAAGCCGACGAGGCTGGCGGTATTGAAGATAGGGAGCACCGACGCGTCGGCGCCACTATTGATGGACGCGCGAAGATCCTTGAAGCGCTTGTAGCTCGTCGCGATGATCAAGAGTATCGCTATGATCAGGGCGACGATAATCGCCCACACACCGCGGACAGCTTCAATAGTTGTATTGCCGAATAACGGGTCTGCCAGGAACGATGTATCGAGGTTGGGAACGACAAATTCGAGGAACAAAAAGTTCACGGCAATGACAAACACAACTGGCGCAACGGCTAGGTAGAACGACGGTTGGTCCTGTTCGGCGGGCCGTTGCGAATCCACTTCTGCGAGATCAAAGCCTTCGTCTTGCGCATGTTCCCGCATCACGGTGTCGGGGACCGGCAAAGCATCGTCGTGTGCGCCGTAACCCTCTCCAGCGCTGGCAGCCTGGTTCGATCGATAGGTTAACCAGACCATGCCGAGGACCAGCATTATTGCGCCGGTGACGATACCTAAGCCTGGCGCCGCGAAGGCTGTGGTTCCGAAAAATGGCATTGGGATCGCATTTTGAATTGCGGGCGTTCCTGGCAGCGCCGACATCGTAAATGTGAACGAACCGAGCGCGAGTGTCGCCGGCATAAGACGCTTTGGAACGTTTGCATCGCGAAACAATGCCGCGGCGATCGGATAAATTGCAAACGCAACAACGAACAGTGAGACACCGCCGTAGGTCAACACAGCGCAACATATAACGACGGCTAGGATGGCCCGGTCGCCGCCCAGTTTGCCGATTACCCAATCCGCTATGGCGCGGGCCGAACCACTGTCGTCCATCAACTTTCCGAATACGGCGCCTAAGAGAAACAATGGAAAAAAGGCCACGGCAAACTCACCGAGATTGACCATGAAAATCTGGGTGTAGGACGCGAGGAGGGGGAGACCACCGGTCAACAGCGCCGCCAAGAGGGCCATGATAGGCGCGAGTATAAGAAGCGTAATCCCTCGGAAAGCGAAATACATTAACAGACCGAGAGACAGGAGGATCGCGAGGATATCAATCACGAGCTTTATTCCTTTCAAAGCCCTCTTGCATGTGCGCTGGCTTGAGACTCTCTTCGAAGACAAACTTGGGACGCCATGTCGATTGAACGCCAAGGTCATTACGATGGGCCTTCAGCCATTGCGTGGCTGCATCTCGTCCGATCTGGCGTAGATGTTCCAGAAACGCGCTTTCAGCATTCAACTTGCTTGAGACGCTAAGCTCACGCATATGCTCTTCGGCCCCAATCAAATGGAGCCGGGCGTCCCTGTAGGCCTCACGGTCAAGATTCTCGTGTTTGATGATCTCGTGTAGGAACGCCACGGAGCGCAGTTCCTTAATCAAGCTGGCATTGAAAGTGATCTCGTTCAGTCGGTTCTCAATTTCATAAGCTGAGCGTGGCAGATCATCACGTCTGAATGGATTGATTTGAACGATGACGATGTCGCGCGCTTGGCTCTCATCGATAAGTGGAAACAGGGGGGGATTGCCCATGTAGCCACCGTCCCAATACGCTTCCCCATCGATTTCGACGGCGCGGAACAGGAACGGCAGGCAGGCAGAGGCCATTGCTGCATTGGCTGAGATCTGTGGTTGTCGAAAGATTTTTGCGCGACCTGTGCGAACGTTGGTTGCCGATAGAAAAAGTCGAGGTAAGGCGGCGCGATTGATAACATCAAAGTCAAAACTTTTTCGGACGATGTCGCGCAACGGATTCAAATCAAGCAGATTGAATTGATAAGGCGACATTACTCGTGTCATGACCTGAGACCAAAAGAACGCTGGCGAGCGATCGAGGCTCCAGCGGCCGGTTAATCTGTCGAACAAGCTTCGTTGGATGGGGCTCAATTGGGCGGCGACGCTCACTTGTCGCCAGTAGTTATTGAGGATGTCGCGTGCCTGCCGCCGACTCCCCTGGGCGAGGCCTTGGGCCAGCGCGATGGCATTCATCGCTCCGGCACTTGTCCCACTTATGCCAACAATCTCAATCTCATTGTCTTCTAGCAAGCGATCCAGGACGCCCCATGTAAAGGCACCGTGTGCTCCTCCGCCTTGCAGGGCGATATCGATCTTCATGACCACTTTCGATTAATCCTGATTGTGCTGAAATGCGGAATGGAAGGTTTCTGCGAAGTTCTGGGCGAAGGACGAGGCCGTCTCGGATGAAATCAAGATTTGAACGGATCGGTCTTGAGACAAACTCTCTGCT
>JBPCWA010000618.1:0-6445 GCA_051009975.1 Hyphomicrobiaceae bacterium | reverse complement strand
CCACAAAAAGAATATGATTGAATCTCGCTAATCAATTGAGTATTTAAAACGCCAACCTATTATGCAGTCTAAATGCATGAACTTTCACAACAGCGACCAAGCAATGAGAAGAGGAGAAAATTGTGCCGGCCATCAACATCGATAAACTCAGCTACAGAGAACTCGTGGACCTTGAAACCCGAGTCGCCGCGGCAATTGTCGAGCGAAAGAAGGAAGAAAGAGAAGAGCTCAAGCGGAAAATGGCTGAAATGGCGGCCAGCTCAGGTTTTGATATCGACGAAGTATTAGGTGGAAAGCGCGGGACCCGCAAAGGTACAACAGTAGCTCCGAAGTATCGTCACCCCAAGGACCCGTCGCTGACATGGTCGGGACGCGGACGTCAACCGCTTTGGCTAGCGGCTGAGATCAAGAAGGGCAAGAAGCTGGACGGCTTTCTCATCAAGTAGTTTTTGATTCCACTACTGAGTTTTGGTCCAAAGGTTAACCCGGCGTCTTTTAGCCGGGTTTTTTGCTTGCTAATGTTTAGCCAGGTCGCGGGTGTCTGTGAATTCACCCATGCTGGAACTGGAGTAATTGATGAATTATGTTGCGCTGGGTCGTACGGGGCTCAAGGTTTCTGAGCTGTGTTTTGGCACAATGTCATTTGGGGGGGATGCTGACGCATCAGAAGCCGCACAGATGTTTGCGGCGTGTCGCGAACAAGGCATAAATTTTTTCGACTGTGCAGATGTCTACAGCCAAGGCGAGGCGGAGCGCATTCTTGGAAATCTCATTAAGAGTGAGCGGGACAACCTCATAATTACGTCGAAGTGCCATGGGCCTACGGGGGCAGATATAAATGCCCGGGGCGCCAATCGTCGACATATTGCACTGGCCGTCGAAGCAAGCCTGAAGCGACTTGGTACGGATCGGCTGGATATTCTTTTTATGCACAGATGGGAGGATCAAACACCGCTCGAAGAAACTCTCAGGGCACTTGAGAATCTCGTCCAAGTTGGCAAAGTCGTATATATTGGCGCCAGCAACTACACTGCTTGGCAAATTGCTAAAGGGTTGGGCATATCGGAGAGTCGGGGGTGGTCTAGATTTGACGTAATCCAACCCATGTACAGCTTGGTCAAACGCCAGGTCGAAACGGAAATCTTGCCCTTGTCCGCAGCTGAAGGCTTAGGCGTCGTCACATATAGTCCGGTCGGCGGTGGGCTACTCAGCGGAAAATACGGGCCAGGCAGGCGACCAAACGACGGTCGCATAGTTCGAGTGCCCAGCTACGCAAGCCGATATCGTGAAGAATGGGTTTACGATGTGGCTGAGCAATTCGCCGCCTACGCTAAGAATTGCGGCGTACATCCGGTGAGCATGGCGGTCGCTTGGGTTGCGGCGCACCCCAGCGTGACGTGTCCGATCATCGGAGCGCGAAATCTCGATCAACTGAAACCGTCGCTAGATTCTATTTCGATAGATATGACGGCTGAGATGCGGGCCGAAATTTCCGCACTATCACGCACTCCCCCGCCAGCAACGGACCGCCTAGAGGAGACCGCATAGGGGCTGCGTCTTTGCCGAGGGGATGGAACAGTCTCGAACTTGCCATGATGTCGTTGGAGCATATGGCATCCCCTCTGGCTACTTCTGCCATTAGGTCAAGGTTTTTTGCGATTTTAATCGTGGGGTCGCTATCGATCGTAGGGCATCTATCCGTGACGGGGTTTACGACAGTGACGCACGAGATGGTTTCTCCGAATTTTGAGGACATGGCATTTCTTTGGAAGGGGGCATTTAGCTCGCCAGACGCTCGTTCTGAGGAAACATTGCGCGATGCGCCTCGGCATCCATTTCAGTCTTAAACGCATGTCGACTTTTTAAAGCCTCTGCCCTTCCGGCGGCAGGCCTCGCGTTTATTTCGTCCATGAATCGCTTTAGATTTGCATAGTCCGCCATTGCATTGTCGCCCAGGATATAGGGTACCATTCGCGCCCAGCCCCACAGTGCCATGTCGACGATCGTATACTCATCGCCGAGCATGTAGTGGTTGCGGGACAGGCGATCATCGACAATTTTGAAGTGTCGGTCTGCCTCGAAATCATAGCGGTTGAGGGCGTAATCCTTGGGCTGTGGGGCGACATGTCGAAAATGAACGCATTGGCCAGAATAGGGACCAATCCCAGTTGCGACGAACATTAGCCAAGACAAGAGCTCGCCACGGTCCCGATCCTGCGATGGGAGAAATTTTCCGGTCTTCTCCGCCAAATAGAGCAAAATGGCGTTGCTGTCGAACACGATTGTTTCGCCATCGACAATTGTTGGTGCTTTGGCGTTGGGGTTCAACGATTTGAACTCAGGCTCATGTTGATCGCCAGCGCGCGTATCTAACGGAATAGGCTCATACTCCAGACCAGACTCTTCAAGAAAGAGTGCGACCTTCATAGGATTCGGCGCACCATTGTAGTAGAACTGGATCATCGTTTGCCTCATGATGTTATCTGGATTTCGGTGTCGATCGCGAAACTCGACGGGTGGAAGGTTTTGTTAGCAGCGAGCTAGCACAAAACAAAGAGGCCTTTGAAGCCCTACGCAGTATTGTGATGGAGATTTATCAATGGTCGACATTTGAGCAAATCCTGAATGGCCCCTGACAGAACCACGGTGGCGATTGGCAGACGTCGATTAGGAGACAATCGATGCAAACACGTACTTTCGGCAAAACAGATCTGCAAATGTCAGTGCTGACCTTCGGCTGCGGGGCTGTTGGCGGATTGATGACCAAAGGGAACCTGGAAGAACAGGATCGCGCTGTGGCATGGGCTCGTGACAACGGCATCAATCACTTTGACACCGCGCCGCTCTACGGCAATGGTGCATCCGAAGAGAACCTGGGCCGAGCACTCGGTGCAAACCGAGAAGGTGTTATCATTAGCACAAAGGTTCGGCTTGTGGCTGGCGATCTTGCGACGCTCAAGCAGTCCATTTTCAGTTCAATCGAGACCAGTCTGCGTCGTTTGCGCCAGGACCACGTCGACTTGTTCCAGCTCCACAACACAATTGGACCGGAAACCATTGGCGATACGCTGGGAGTGGATTTTGTCCTGGATGAAGTCATTCCCATCTTTCGTTTGCTCCAAGATGCAGGAAAAGTCCGTTTTCTGGGATTTACCGCTAATGGCGTAACTGCCGCGCTTCAAACGATACTGAGGGCGAATGTAGTCGATGGTGCACAGGTCTTTTACAACATCCTAAATCCGACGGCAGGTGAAGTCGTGCCGACCGACTATCCGGCGCAGAACTATGGCCAACTGATAGATGTCGCGGCTGATTTGGGCGTCGGCACGATAGGAGTGCGCGTGTTGGCAGGGGGGGCTCTATCGGGGAGCATGGAGCGGCATGTTGTAGGATTGCCGCACGTCGAGCCCATTGGTTCAGGTCGCGACTACGCAGCCGACGTCAAACGGAGTCAGCGTTTGCTCCCAGTTGTGGCAGCCGATCACGCCAACAGCTTGCCCGAACTTGCCATTCGGTACGCCATTTCGAACGCGAAACTGTCAACGACAGAAATCGGCATAGCGTCGCTGGAAGAGCTACAATTGGCGGCAAGGGCAGTCCAAAATGGTCCGCTGTCGGCAGACGCGCTCGCCTTCATTGACGAGTTGCGATCTGGATTCGTGGGAGAGGCGCGCTAAACCAGCACCTGCCAAGTGCTGGTTGCAGGCAGGTGTAACTGCCGATGAAAAACCATTCCGTTAAACACAAGTTGGACTAAGGCCAGCAGAGAGAGAAAAAAATGGTCGTACGTGGTGATGCGTTTCAGCCGGGCGATGTTGCTGTTGTCACGGGTGCGGCCAGTGGGATAGGCCGTGCAGCTTGCCGGCGATTTGCGGAGCTAGGTCTTTCAGTCTGTCTAGTCGATTTGCCGGGCGAGGACCTGGAGGCAGCATCGGAGCAAGTTCGCTCCAGCGCGCCGCATGGCCGTGCGTCGGTTATGGTTCACGCTTGCGACGTTGCTGAAGTCGACGCCGTTCGATCATTGGAGGAGGCCGTCGTTGATCGTTTCGGTTTGGTCAACATTTTAATGAACAATGCTGTGACGCGCGTTGGTCGCGCAGACGCGACTAGCCTGGTTGAGTGGCGTCGCGCCATGGAGGTCAATTTTTGGGGTGTCGTCCATGGCGTGGAGGCTTTTATGCCCGCGATGCTGTCAAGCGGTCGATCGGTCCGGATCATCAATGTCGCTTCAAAGCAGGGAATAACGAACCCACCGGGCAATCTGATCTACAACGTAACCAAATCCGCTGTTAAGACATACACAGAGGGGCTTCAGCATAGGCTTAGATCGCTGGCGGGTGGCAATAGTATAGCCGCCCATCTGTTGATTCCGGGATGGACCACGACTGGTAAGGCAGAACATAGGCAGGGTGCTTGGCTTCCTGATCAAGTTGTTGAGTTCATGATCGGAGCAATTCGCGAAGGTAGTTTTTATATTTTGTGTCCGGATGACGAAGTGTCGACTGATATGGACCATCGGCGAATCCTCTGGGCCGCACAAGACATCATTGAGAATCGCCCTCCTCTGTCACGCTGGCACCCGGATTATAAAGAAGTCGCCTGCAAGTCTTGCAATTGATGAACCGGTGATCGAAGGTTAAGCTCAATCAATTGCCCCCCGCCCGGAAACCATTCTCTAGTATGCGCGACACGCCGCCGAGCTTTTTTGTATTCTTAGAGAAAATGCGCAATCTAAAATGTGATGGCTACTGAGACCTTGGTCGATGCGAGAGTGGCCCAAGAAGGTGCCAGTGATGAACGAGCGGCAAATTCCAGTTCTTGTCGGATGTGGTCAGATAACTCAGCGCGAACCCGATCCAACTTGCGCGTTGGCGCCGATGGACCTGGCGGCTGAGGCAGCACGACTTGCTGCTGAGAACACTGGTGCCGGTTATCCTGTGCTCCGTGATCTCGATACAATTGTGGTGATTCGCTCCTTTGCCGATACAAGTTGGCGCTTTGCCTCTCCATTCGGCCGCATGTCCAATCCTCCCAAGTCACTGGCCCAACGTCTCGATGCAGTGCGGGCGAGACGGCTGGTCTACACGTATCCTGGCGGAAACATGCCGCAATGGTGCATCAATAGATTGTTCGAGCTCATATCGCGAGGAGAGCTCGAGGTGGCACTGATAGCCGGGGGGGAATCGCTCGCGACGCAGAAAGCGGCAGCGCGCGCAGGCATCGATCTCGATTGGAGCGAGAACGCCGGGAATATGCCGGAAATGTGGGGAATACCGACACGCGGCTGGAGTGATGTTGAAGATCGACACCGCATGGCGGGAGCGATCTTTGCTTACCCGCTCTTTGAAACGGGCATTCGCGCGAAGCACAAGCGCTCGGTCAAAGATCATCTCGCGGCTATGGGCCGACTATTCGCCCGCTTCGCGAGCGTCGCTGCGCAAAATCCTCTTGCCGATCGGCGTGCTGGATATAGCGCGGATGCGATTTCAGCAGTAGGCCCTCAAAATCCGTATATCGGATTTCCTTATACTAAATTGATGAACGCCAATGCCTTTATTGACCAGGCAGCAGCCGTCATCGTCACGTCATTGGCCAAGGCGCGGCAGTTGGGGATACCCAGAGATCGCTGGATCTTTCTGCATGGCTGCGCAGACGCACATGATCACTGGTACATCAGCGATCGCAAAAATTTTTATTCGTCGGAGGCAATGCGCGTTGTCGCTCGCGAGACTTTTGCGATGGCCGATCTGACCCTAGACGATATTGATCACATTGATCTCTACAGCTGCTTTCCGTCGGCCGTAGAAATTGCTTGCGAAGAGATTGGAATTGCAACAGATGATCCGCGTGGCCTGACTGTCACAGGCGGCCTGGCCTACTTCGGTGGTCCAGGGAACAACTATGTTACCCATGCAATCGCCGAAATGATGAATAAGCTGCGCGCTCTGCCGGGTGCAATGGGACTGGTGACGGCCAACGGAAACTATGTCACCAAGCAATCCGCTGGCATTTACTCAACAGACGTTCCCGAACGCCCCTTTAAATTGAAGGATCCGTCGCTGTACCAGACCGAGATAGATGCAGATCCTGGCCCGGAGTTCGTTGAGCTGGCCAATGGTCCTGCGACTATTGAAACATATACTGTCATGCACGATCGTAATGAACCTTCTTTCGCCATATTATTTGGACGCCTTCCAGACGGCCGCCGCTTCATCGCCAATACGCCGGAAGACGGCGACCTTTTGCGGAGCATGACTGAGGTAGACTATGTAGGAAGGACTGGAACAGTATTGGCATCGGATGACGGCCGGAATATCTTTGTCCCGGTTTAGTCGCCTTCGCACATTCGTACACGCTTAGAGTGTGTAGGCGTTTTCTGCAGATTGGGACACCATCACTCATGGCCTGCCCACGACTCGAATTCTGATGACAAGTCGGTTTGCCT
>JBPCWA010000617.1:0-7595 GCA_051009975.1 Hyphomicrobiaceae bacterium | reverse complement strand
ATTTAAGGAGGGGTCGACCTTTCCATGGCAGCGTCGCTTCGTGCAACGCAAGACTCAATACGGGCATTGATGCTGATCCGTGCTTATCGAGTAATGGGACATTTGGCTGCCAACCTCGATCCCCTCGGTCTCACAGAACCTGGCGCACACAACGAACTCATGCCTGAAACGTACGGATTCACCGAAGCCGACTATGATCGGCCAATATTCATTGATTACGTGCTTGGCCTTGAGACGGCGACAATTCGCCAAATCCTCCGCATTGTTCGTCGTACATATTGCCGCCAAATTGGCGTCGAGTTCATGCACATCACGACGCCGGCCCAAAAGGCTTGGATTCAAGAGAGGATTGAGGGTGAGGAAAAAGACGTAAGTTTCACCCGAGAGGGCAAGAGGGCCATCCTGAATAAGTTGATTGAGGCGGAAACCTACGAGAAATTTTGTGAGGTTAAATATACAGGGACCAAGCGGTTCGGCTTAGAAGGTGGCGAGTCAATGGTGCCCGCGCTAGAGCAGATAATTAAGCGCGGTGGTCAGCTGGGATTGAAAGAAATCGTTGTAGGAATGGCGCACCGTGGGCGCCTTAACGTGTTGGCCAACGTCATGGGCAAACCCCATCGAGCAATATTTAATGAGTTCAAGGGGGGCTCATTCAAACCCGACGACGTTGAGGGCTCCGGCGATGTCAAATATCACTTGGGCGCCTCTTCGGATCGTGCATTTGATGGCAACAACGTCCATCTGTCTCTGACTGCGAATCCAAGTCACCTGGAAATTGTGGACCCCGTCGTCCTAGGCAAAGTTCGGGCCAAGCAAGACCAACATAAGGACAAGGATCGGGTTCAAGTGCTCCCGCTATTGATCCACGGAGACGCCGCATTCGCTGGCCAGGGAGTCGTTGCGGAATGTTTCGGTTTGTCGGGTCTTAACGGTCATCGCACGGGGGGATCGATCCATTTCGTCATCAACAATCAGATCGGGTTTACCACGAATCCGCGTTTCTCACGGTCGTCTCCTTACTGCTCGGACGTTGCGCGGATGATAGAAGCGCCAATATTCCATGTTAACGGAGATGATCCAGAGGCGGTTGTGCATGTCGCCAAGATTGCAACTGAGTTCAGACAAAAGTTTTCTAAGCCGGTCGTAATCGATATGTTTTGTTATCGACGGCATGGTCACAACGAAAGTGACGAGCCAATGTTTACTCAGCCGATCATGTATCGTGCGATCAAAAAGCATCCGACCACGTTCGAGATTTATTCCAAACAACTTATTGAGGAAGGAGTTGTTTCAAGTGGCGAGGTCGAGGGAATGCGAGTCGACTTTCGTAAAATGCTCGACGAGGAGTTGGCTGCTGCCGACGGCTACAAGCCGAATAAAGCTGATTGGCTAGATGGTAAATGGTCGGGCATTGGATTTGCCGAAGACGAGGCTAGACGTGGGAAGACTGGTGTTGACGTTGATGTAATTCGCGATGTTGGTCGCCAAATCACTACGTTGCCGAACGACTTTCGCGCCCATAAGACAGTTGTAAGGCTGATTGACCGACGTCGTCAGATGATCGAGGACGGCGTAGGGATCGACTGGGGTATGGCAGAGCAGCTTGCTTTCGGTACGCTGCTTCGCGAAAAGTTTCCGGTGCGTTTGTCTGGCCAGGACGTTGAGCGCGGGACGTTTTCGCAGCGTCACGCCGTTTTGATCGATCAAGAAACGGAGCGACGCTACACACCTCTGCAATCGGTAACGCCCGATCAAGGCTCTTTCGAGGTGATAAATTCGATGCTTTCGGAGGAAGCCGTCCTTGGATTCGAATATGGTTACACTCTCGCAGAGCCTAACGCACTGACGCTATGGGAGGCGCAGTTCGGAGACTTTGCAAATGGTGCTCAGGTCGTTATCGACCAATTTATCTCGTCTGGCGAGAGAAAGTGGCTGCGAATGAGCGGTCTTGTTATGTTGTTACCTCATGGGTACGAGGGGCAAGGTCCGGAGCACTCATCGGCTCGTATCGAGCGTTACTTGCAGTCAAGTGCCGAAGATAACTGGCAGGTTGCAAACTGTACGACCCCCGCCAATTATTTCCATATCTTGAGGCGTCAGTTGCATCGCAAGTTTCGCAAGCCTCTTGTTCTGTTTACGCCGAAATCACTGTTGCGTCACAAGCGAGTGATCTCTGATATCGAAGAACTCGCAACTGACACCACATTTCATCGCATTCTCTGGGATGACGCAGATACGGCCCATCATTCTGCTGCGCGCACGCCGGTCAATCTGAAGAAGGACAACCAGATCAATCGCGTCGTTCTGTGTAGCGGCAAAGTGTACTATGATCTGCTTGAAGCCCGCGAGGAAGCCGGTTTGGATGACGTTTATCTCATGCGGATTGAGCAGCTCTATCCGTTCCCTGCTCGGGCATTAATTGACGAATTGGGTCGTTTTTCACATGCCGACATTATCTTTTGCCAGGAAGAGCCGCGAAATATGGGCCCCTGGACGTTCGTTGAACCCAACATAACATGGGTACTGGCTCACATCGATGCCAAGGTGAAGCGTCCTCGCTATGTCGGTAGGACTGCTGCCGCGTCGACCGCGACGGGTCAGCTGTCACGCCATCTACATGAACAAAAGGCACTGGTGGAAGAAGCGCTCTCCGGTTAGACGTCTTCAGTCAGTGGGCATTAATTCAAGGTTGACTTCAGGGCTTAGAGGACAGGACGTATGCCAATAGAAATCCGAGTACCAGCGCTCGGCGAGAGTGTTACTGAGGCGACCGTCGGGCAGTGGTTTAAACAACAGGGAGAGCAGGTCAACGCCGATGAGCCGCTGTGTGAGCTTGAGACCGACAAGGTTACGGTCGAAGTGCCATCGCCTGCAAGCGGTGTGCTTGGAAACATTGCTGTGCAAGAGGGCATGACTGTCGAAGTTGGCTCACTACTTGGTTCCGTAACGGAAGGCACCGCGTCCGCTAGCTCTTCAAGCGGTGTCGAGCAGGCCGAGCAGTCACAAGCTACGGCTGGTTCGGGCGTCGATGCGCCTGCTGAGAGGGATGCGTTGGCCGAGACCGAAATGCCGCCGTCACCGGCAGCTCGCAAAATCTTAGAGGAAAAGGGAATAGCGGCGGACTCTGTTATCGGTTCTGGCCGCCGTGGCCAGGTGTTAAAGGCGGATGCTCAGGCTGCATCAATGGCCGCACCCGCGTTGGCTGATGAGAGCGCGGCGCTTATTTCGGCCCAGGCACCTGCGCCAATACCGGCACAGCAAATGCGTGCTCCGGCTGGTCCCGACGACGCGGTTCGCGAGGAACGTGTTCGCATGACGCGTTTGCGTCAAACGATCGCGCGAAGATTGAAAGATGCGCAGAATACCGCAGCAATGTTGACGACGTTTAACGACGCGGACATGAGCTCGGTCATGGCTCTTCGCTCGCAATACAAAGAGCTCTTCGAGCGACGGCACGGCATCAAGTTGGGCTTTATGGGCTTTTTTGTAAAAGCTTGCATTCAGGCGCTGAAAGAGATTCCGGCGGTCAATGCAGAAATCGACGGTCAGGATCTCATCTACAAGAATTATTATCACGTCGGGGTTGCCGTCGGAACCGACAAGGGCTTGGTAGTTCCGGTAATTCGCGAGGCGGACACCATGAGTCTCGCGGAGATTGAACTTGCTATAGCTGATTTTGGAAAACGTGCACGAGATGGAAAGCTTGGCATTGAGGAGATGCAGGGCGGGACGTTCACGATTTCGAACGGTGGTGTATATGGATCAATGCTGTCAACACCAATACTCAATGCACCTCAGGCAGGTATCCTTGGAATGCATCGGATCGAAGAGCGGCCCGTGGTTCTGCCGGACGGTTCCATTGTTGCCCGGCCAATGATGTATCTTGCGCTCAGCTATGATCATCGAATCGTCGATGGCAAGGAAGCCGTGACTTTCTTGGTTCGTGTCAAGGAGTGCTTGGAGGATCCGCAGCGGTTTCTGCTGGAGCTGTGAGGCCGGTGCCAATGAACCTTACGAAATTGAACCCGCGTCGAGTTGCGTGATCATGTACAGCCTGTCGAGGGTTATGCTAAGATCCGAACATTAGAGAGCTGAAAATTCGCGCTCGACCATCTCTCTCGCTCGCAACTCGGTTAAACCGACCAGTCTGGCACTCGAAGAAGTCTCATTCAACATGACCTACGATATTATTGTGATCGGCACTGGCCCAGGCGGCTACGTGTGCGCCATTCGCGCGGCGCAGCTTGGCATGAAAGTGGCTGTGGTAGAAAAGCGAGAGACGCACGGAGGAACGTGCTTGAATGTCGGGTGCATACCCTCAAAGGCATTGTTGCATGCCTCTGAGCGTTTCGACGAGGCAGGGCACAGTTTCGCTGGCATGGGAATCAAGGTGTCTCCGCAGCTCGATCTGGCCAAAATGCATGCCTTCAAGAATGAAGGGGTAAAGGGCAATGTAGAAGGTGTCGCTTACCTACTCAAGAAGAACAAGATCGACGCTTTTTGGGGCGTCGGGCGTATTGTGAGCGCTGGACAAGTCGAGGTTTCGGCAACTGACGGAACGACGACGGAGCTGGACACCCAAAATATTGTAATCGCAACGGGTTCAGATTTCGCCAAGCTACCTGGAATAGAAATCGATGAAAAGGCTGTCGTATCTTCGACTGGGGCACTCAACCTCGACGTAGTGCCACAAAAACTCGTCGTTATTGGTGCAGGTGTCATTGGTTTGGAATTGGGTTCGGTCTGGCGGCGGCTGGGTGCAGACGTTACCGTTGTCGAGTATTTGGATCGCATCTTGCCTGGGATGGACGGTGAAATTGCCAAACAGTTTCAGCGAATTCTACAGAAGCAAGGCTTGAGATTTACACTTGGTTCTAGGGTTACGGGCGTCACCGAAACTGGTGGCGGACGAAAAGTAACCGTCGAACCAGCCGGCGGAGGAGAAGCTAAAACGATCGAGGCTGATGTCGTTTTGGTGTGCGTCGGCCGCGTGCCCTACGTTCAAGGCCTTGGTCTCGAGAAAGTAGGTGTAGCGCTGGACTCGAATGGTAGAGTGGCTGTTGATGACCACTGGCGGACGTCGATCCCTGGGATTTATGCAATCGGAGACGTTATCGCTGGTCCGATGCTGGCACACAAAGCCGAAGATGAGGGTATTGCTTTGGCTGAGCGTCTGGCGGGGCAGGCTGGCCATGTCAATTATGGTGTCATTCCAAATGTCATTTACACCGATCCTGAGGTTGCGTCAGTTGGCAGAACGGAAGAAGATCTCAAGCAGGTCGGGGTAGCCTACACCGTGGGCAAATTTCCATTTATGGCCAATGGACGAGCAAAGGTGAACCGGAGTACGGAAGGGTTCGTGAAAATCCTGGCCGATGCCGACAGCGATCGCGTATTGGGCGTTCACATGATCGGGCCACACGTCGGCGAATTGGTAGCGGAAGCCTGTGTTCTTATGGAATTTGGAGGGTCAGCAGAGGATCTGGCTCGAACATGTCACGCCCATCCAACGTTGTCCGAGGCTGTCAAGGAAGCGGCTCTGGCGGTCGAAAAGCGTGCGTTGCATATGTAGCGGCCAACTGCAGTCCGACTGATTACGATACACCAAATCTGACGGACGGACTATGCTACCATTCTCCTGCGAGAATTCCTTGGGGGCACGTGGTGGGGCCTGTCGTTGAAGCAGTGTCTCATAGAATAGGGGGGCTCCCCACCATTTCCTGACAATTTTGCAACATATGTCCGTTGAACCGCCGAGCACGCCGAGGCCGTCCCCGACCAGGATCGACCTAAAATATGGTTCGCCTGCCGGCGTGTTTCTGTATAGCATCATCTTATGAGTGAACTTAGTCGGATTTAGCCAGACTGCAGCCATTTTGAGCCTAGGCAAGCCCGGTGTGTCTCTTATGTATTGTCGTCTGCGTGCCCTCTTGGCGACTGTCCTGATCGGCGTCGCATCGGCCAATGTCCCGGCCGCTGCGGAATTGACCGCGCGCGCGGGTAGCCTAGCCTGGCAGGAGCAGCGTGCTTCGGCACTCGCGCGACTGTTCGTCAATCTTAAGAATGCTGGCTCACAGACTGAGGCCGATGCGATCACCAGTGAAATCTGGTCACTCTGGTACAAATCCGGCAACGAGAAAGTCGATCTTCTGCTGCAACAGGCCCGTCAACTATTCGGAGAGGGCGAGCAGAGCGCCTCAATCGAACGAATCGATGAAGCATTGAAAATCGCACCACGTTACGCAGAAGCCTGGAATCTCAGAGCGACTTTAATGTTCTACATGGGCCGAGATGTGGAATCGTTGGCCGACATTCGTAGGACCTTGGCACTCGAAGATCGCCACTTTGGAGCGCTTGCCGGGCTTGTCATGATCAGCGTTCGTGCTTCAAAGTGGAAAAGTGCACTGAAAGCGCTGAGAGCTGCGTTGGTGGTTCACCCATACTTGCGCGAGCGTGGAATGCTGGAGCATCTCGAAGCGATGGTTCAGCGCAGCGAGTTATAGCCACGCTCACACAAACCTGGAACCATCGCGCAACGAAGTTGGAGCCGCCTGCTCTACTAGAAGTTTTCGACCCAAGGTCGAAGTTCCACTTCCCACGTCCAGGCGGAACGTGGTTGATTGATAATCGATAAGTATGTCTCTGCGATCGCGTCTGGATCGAGCCACTTGTCTGGCGCGTCGCTGCCCCCTTCGATACGACCGCGCTCGGCGCTTCTGACGCCGCCGTCAATGACGAAATGAGCGACATGAATGTTTGCGGGTGCCAGTTCTCGCGCTAATGATTGAGCGAGGCCTCGCAGCGCAAATTTGCCCATCGCGAATGCGGCAGAGCGGGGGTAGCCCTTGACGCTGGCGGATGCGCCCGTAAACAATATATTGCCGTGGCCTTGCTTGATCATGCGCCTGGCCGCTTCCTGTGCAACAAGGAACCCGCCGTAGGCCGTGATGTTGATGGCGTTGGCCACGTCTGTTGGCGACAGGTCGACGATCGTACCTGGTACGCGGGCGCTTGGATTATATAGTACGACGTCCAGTCGGCCAAATTGACGGTCAATCTCTGAGTAGACTTTGGCCACTTGGTCGATCTTTGTTGCGTCGCACGAAAAGGCCTTTGCCTCGGTTTCGTCGGCTAGATCGGCTAGCTTGTCACTATTTCGCGCGGTTAGCGCAATGTCGTAGCCGTCGCGCGCCAACGCCCTTGCGAAGGATGCGCTGATCCCGCGACCGGCGCCGACGATCAATGCGGTTTTCTTCATTCGTTAGATGCTCCTCACTGTGATCAAACCGATTGTGGGCCCAGTAAGGGCCGCTAGGCAAGCAGTCAAATTTTGGCTGAGTTCGGGATCTCGAACGAGGTCGGAAGCGACACGCACGTTGGCCCTCCCTCCATCTACCCATCCCATCCATCCTTCTTTCCTTTCTTCCTTTCTTTCTTCCTTTCTTCCTTTTTTTTTTTTCTTCCTTTCTTCCTTTCTTTCTTTCTTTCTTTCTTTCTTTCTTTCTTTCTTTCTTTCTTTCTTTCTTTCTTTCTTTCTTTCTTTCTTTCTTTCTTTCTTTCTTTCTTTCTTTCTTTCTTTCTTTCTTTCTTTCTTT
>JBPCWA010000616.1:0-2725 GCA_051009975.1 Hyphomicrobiaceae bacterium | reverse complement strand
CTCTATGACCGCTGTGCACCCGGAAGCGGACGTAAGCAGTTGCAGCAACCGATGTCTGAGATGGGCCAAAACCGGCCTTACGCATTATTAGTCACGGATTGCAGATTGCCGACGACAGGATAGGCTGAATATGAGCAGCAATCTTAGATCAGGGGACCTTCGTTGAGCGAACTGTACCAAAAGACTGCCACAGAGGTTGTGGATCTTCTGCGTCGCGGCGATATCAAGCCACCGGAACTTGTCTCGGCATCGATCAAACGGATCGAGGCGGTTGATGAAGCAACCAATGCGTTGCCAATCCATTGTTTCGAACGGGCGACCGAACAGGCAGAACGTTGGACACAAGAGAAGCTCTCGGACAACCCGAGATCATTGTGTGGATTGCCAATCGCCGTCAAAGACTACAACGATGTCGGTGGCGTGCGGACAACATATGGCTCACCAATATTCGCGGACAATGTTGCCGAAAAGTCCGATGCCACTGTTGCACGTCTTGAGCGCAATGGCGCAATTCCTATTGCCAAATCCAATGTTCCTGAGTGGGCCGGAGGAAACACCTTCAATCCTGTTCTGGGCACAACACGGAATCCATGGAATACCGCCTTGAGTGCAGGCGGCTCGTCGGGTGGATCAGCCGCCGCAGTTGCGAGCGGACTAGTATGGTTGGCAACCGGCAATGATCTTGGCGGAAGCCTCAGAACACCGGCCAGTTTCAATGGCATTGTCGGGCTTCGCCCCGGACCTGGACGCGTTCCGAGGGGATCTCGGCTCTCAGCATTCGACACCCTCTGGGTAGAAGGGCCGATGGGGCGCTGTGTCAGCGATGTTGCGCTGATGCTGGACGCTGGTGCCGGGCATGAGATCGATGATCCATTCTCTTTTGAAGACCCCGAAACGTTCTTTGTCCAAGAGCTCAAGCGGGACGGCCTGCCAAGACGTATTGCATTTAGTCGTGACCTGGGCGTCGTTTCCATGGAGCCAGAGGTGGCAAACATCTGTCAGGCCGCAGTGGACCGCTTTCGCGACTTGGGCGCTGAGATTACAAACGACACTCCGGATTTTGCCGGTGCCTTCGACGGCTTTCAAACCCTGCGAGCGGTTCTTGTTGCAACGATGATGGGACCGATCCTTGAGGAGCATCGCGACAAGATCGCGCCCGAAATTATTGGCAATATTGAACGCGGCTTGCAGATTACGCCGGAAGAAATTTTCGCTGCTGAGCGCATCCGATGGCAACTCTACCACCGCATGACTGAGTTCTTTGGACACCATGACCTATTGGTTTGCCCGGCAGCATCGATCCCTCCATTCCCGGTTGAGAAGAGATATGTCGAGCAAATCAATGGGCAGCCCTGTGAGACCTACATCGATTGGTTTGCGATAACTTTTGCACTGACCATGACTTCTTGCCCAGTGATCAGCCTGCCATGTGGGTTCACTTCAAAGGGATTACCTATCGGCATGCAACTCGTCGGCCGACCCAGAGGTGAGGCTGCCTTGCTACGGGCCGCGCATCACCTCGAAGAACTGTTGGGCGTTACTCAACAGTTGCCGATTGACCCTCGCACACCCGGCTAGCAAATAAAGATAAAGCATGCCTGCCTAGCGGTTGATGACCGCCCCGGGTCATAAGGCGACTGTCGTGAACCGACGATTTTGTGGCCGCACTCCGCTCAGAATAGGACATTCACCAGCGCGTAGGCTATGGCTGTATTGGGAAAGCAAGGTGTGGCACCGGTACGCAGAATAACACGTTACGATCCGGTGCTTCGTGTCGCTTGCGATACGCTAGTACTTTCTCAACTGCGCGACGAAGACATGTCTAGCTGAATTGCATGAACTGAGAATGAACCGGCAATTTGACGAGGCAGCGTCTTTGGTTGGCGTTGGTGCACGCTTCTCTCTTGGAAGCGGACATCAGTCCGTTCCGGGTCGACGCCCGAGTTAGGCCGTAAAGGGGACATGGTCATCGGTCTTAGTAATGCCACTGCGTGGCGCCCCATGCGGGAACAGTTCCACCATAACTCTTCAATCGGATGCTATGACGACATGGCTGATGTGGGGGAACTTCAGACGTTTTCCATCAAAGCAGTCGCCGTAGCCTTCGAGGATGTCAGCAACGAGCGCTTCTCGTGCGGCCTCGTCCCAATCAGCGACCGTTGACCCGATCGGAGATGCTAGGATTGCCCCCTTTACGAAGGAGCACGCATCCTCGTTTTCGACCATCAATGTTACGCTTTCAATGTGCACATTCTTAAAGCCCGCATCATCAAATAACTGCTCAATCTGATAGCGCGACGAAAGGCTGCTCACGGCCGCAAAGGTATTTGCGGCATCGATGCCGATATGCTTCACTACCGCATCATATTGCGCTCTCACATTTGGCAACAGTTCCTTCTCGCGGGCAACGCAAATTATGCAGCGGCCTTTTGGCTTTAGCAGGCGGCGAATTTCTTTGAGAGCGCTTACTTTGTCAGGGAAAAATTGAAGACCCTGCTGGCAAAAGGCAACGTCAAACTTCGGTTCCGTCAATGGGATTGCGGCAGCGTCGGACTGAACCCATTCGATATCCAGGTTACTTTTTGCTGCGGCTGAACGGGCAACGGCGATCATTCCTTCATTGAGATCGACACCAACGACACGACCACGGTCTCCGACAACCTCTTTCGCAAATCGACTTACAACGCCCGTACCGCAGGCAACATCCAGAACACAATCACCTTCC
>JBPCWA010000615.1:0-10803 GCA_051009975.1 Hyphomicrobiaceae bacterium | reverse complement strand
ACAACAACCGTGGCGGCATGCTGCTTGGTCTCAATCTGGTCGAAGAGGCAATCAAGGATTTCAATCGCGCAATTGTTTTGGCGCCGGGTTACGTTGCCGGATACAACAACCGGGCTGCTGCACTCATGCGCGCCGGCTATAGAGACTATGCTTTGGAGGATTACACGCAAGCCATCAGGCTCGCCCAGTCAAGAAGTGAGCCGTTGAGCGGGCGGGCGCGTGTGAAACTAACGCAAAACCGTCCTCAGGCTGCGTTGCGGGATCTCGATCGCGCATTGACGAATGACGGACGTTCCGCGCTCGCCTACCGTTTGCGTGGGCAGGCTCACATGCAACTCAATAACTATAGCCAAGCGGCGGAAGACTTCAGTCGTGCTGTCGCGTTCGATCCAGAGAACGCAGGTGCCTATCTGTTGCGTGGTAAAGCATATCTTGACTTGGGTAAGCCAGTATCTGCGATTAAGGACTTTTCGAAAGTCGTCCTACTCAACCCACGTTCCTTCGTTGCCTATCAGGAACGCGGCAACGCCTATGTGGAGACGGGCAAGCTGGACCTGGCTGAGCAAGACCTCGGGCTTGCACTGACCTTAAATCCACAGAGCGGGCTTGCGTTCGCCTATCGGGCCTTGATGTACAAGAAGCGGGGTGAACCGGCACTGGGCGCTTTAGATACTGCAAGGGCCTTGAGATTGGCGCCGAAGGATGCGCGGGTTTTATGGGCTAAAGGAGAGATCGAAGAGGCGCTTGCGCAAACAGAGATGGCCGCAGAGAGCTACCGTACCGCGCTGGCGCTCGATCCGACTGAGGAACGCGCGGAAAGAGCGCTGGCAAGGCTCGGACAGGCAACGCCCAATCAGGCGACGGTACTTGAGAATCTTGGCAAAGGCGAATGGCGCGTTATTTTCGATGGCAAGCGATACTACGCCGAGCATGATCGAATGCGAGGCCTCAAGGTGCCGCTTGAGATGGCATCCGAGGGACAGCCGAGCATTGTCGATTGGACAGAAAAGACTGAGCAGTTTGGGGGATTCGGCTTACTTAAGTTTGCAGCCGGGAAAGTTGACACTCGCGCTGGGGCGGCCGAGTTAGAGTACGTGGCACTTATCAACACGCGCCGCCGCGTTGTGGTTGATCTGGTTCCGCAAAAGCGCGGCGATGAGGTCTCCAAATGGACCTGGGGACAAGGTCGCGTGACTATCGCTAGCGTCGATGGTCTTACAACTCAGCATATTCTAAGAAAAGAGCGCCCTTCGACGGTCGGCGCCCATCGGCGGGGAAGGGTTGCTCGAGGGAGCAGGAGAGCTCGACAGCAAAGGCGTATTGCCAATCGGCGGAGTTCGCGGCGCAGGTACAATCGACGGCGACGCAAGCCGAAAACGTTTTTTGGCATGTTTTTTGGGAACTAGAGACGCCCAGGCTCTTGCATATTGCATCGGTGAACCGTTGTTCTCCCCAACTGACTGTCAAAGTGCAGCCAGTCACCCCGACACGGCCAGTCACCCCGACATGGTATGTCTACACCTATGTCAGAATAGGCTACGCGAAAACGGCGCAAAAGCCGCTCGTGAGCCATTACTGTTCACGAGAGATAGTAATCATATTAGGTGATGCAAAGCTATACCCGGTGCTCCCTCAGCGACGTGTGACGGGAAGTACTGCGATGACAATTTCAACTTATTACCACCACCTTCTGATCCTATTTTGAACGCGAGAATGCGCCAAGTGGTGGTGTGGAAGTCTGTCTGAGTTCGGCCTGCGTGAGCGATCAAAGAGACGTATTAGCATCGATTGTGGGTACCTGTGATTGATAGATCTCCTGATTTATTAAACGCCAGTGCTTGAAAGTCGGTCACTTGAACACGTAACCAGGCTCGGATGTCGTGGAGAATTGAGCAACTCGCAACGCTGGCAAGGGACAAGGTCTATTTTTTCGTCGCTACGTCGATCACAGGGTTATGCCAAATTTCGCAAAGGGCGTCGGTACATGTTGCAGGCGACCCAGTTCGAGCTGCGTCGTCTCAATGCGCGCCTCAAGAGACGCCGAAGCAAGGCGACCTTTATTGCCGTTACCGGGAGCAGTGCTAAGTCGACAACCACGGCGTTGATTGCGCATATCTTGTCTGGAGTCGAGGAGACCCATGTCCAGGCCGTAAAGAACAATCTAGGCGATTCTATCGATACACTCTCGAGTGGATCGCCACATCGCGGATATTCTGTTTGGGAGATGAATGGCGGAAGACCGGGTTGCGTCAGGTCTATGTCGCAACTTCTAAAGCCGACAATCGGCCTGGTCACCCTTGTCGAACTAGAGCACAAGAGCGCTTACGGTTCACGTGACGCCATTCAGATAGAAAAGCAAGCCCTCATCGAATCGCTTCCCGATCATGGTTTGGCTCTTTTGAATCACGATGATGTTCGGGTTGCCTCTATGGCCGCGCACACGAATGCACGCGTAAAGACATTTGGCAAGGGAGGCGGCGACTATCTCGTGTCAAAAGTGCGCGCCGAAGAACCCGGTCAATTGACGCTCTCTGTCTCGCACAAACAAGAGACATGTGAGCTGAAGTCGCGATTTACAGGAGCTCACCAAAGCTTGCCGGTGGTCGCAGCCTACGCGTGTGCACGGGAACTTGGCGTGCCAATTGCCATCTGTCAGGAACGGATTGCGAGCTTTAAGCCGATTTTTGGAAGATGTTCGGTTCATGTCATCGAAAATGGACCTACGTTCATTGCAGACACGGGCAAGGCTCCATACCACAGCATTTATCTGGCCATTCAAATGATGGCGGAATTTAAGGCGCCTCGCAAACGCATCGTCGTTGGCCAAATCAGCGATACGAGGGGCAATCCTAATCCCAAGTATCGAGATATCTATCGCGCATCTCGTGACGCTGCCGATCAAGTCATTTTCATTGGTGAGCACTCACATCGGTCAAAGGCAACCGCTGTGGAAATTGCTGAGGGGCGTTTTCTGCAGATTCACAACATCGAAGATTTGGCGCGTTACTTGAGAGAAACGGCGGTTTCTGGCGAGATCATTCTTTTGAAGAGTTCTTCAATTTTACATCTTGAAAGAACTGTATTGAGCTTTTTGTCGGACGTACGCTGTTGGAAAGAACGATGTTCGATAAAGTATCAATGTGTTGAATGTGGACTCTATGGCCAGTCAATCGAACGGCATTCGAAGAACGCGCAACGGATTTCGTGGGAGTTGGATGAAGTTCGCGACCCAGTTCAGAGGCAACATATCGCGCGCGGCTAGCGAGAGAGCGCGCCCGACGGACGGGCGGTTATTTGCGCTGGCGAGGCCCATATCGATAACGTCCGGTGATCTGAAACGAAAACAAGATGTCGCTCAGTTGTGTGCCGCCGCCAATATTGTGAACAATGAGCGGCCGACGTCCATCTTGGCTGCGACGATCTGAGACGATGCCAATATGTGGTGTACGCGACGCCGTGACTCGGTCCAAGCGCCGTGCCGCGACCGGATGCAGGCCTGCACCGGGTTTGCCGAGGTCCCACGTAACAAGGTCGCCGGGCTGGTAGTCGTTGCCACTGAGGCTGAGGGGGTAACTACGGCCTTTGCGTATGAAGAATCGACGCAGATTGGGAACGCGACGATGATCGATGTTGGTATCGGTACGCCTGAGCCTCCACCGCCTGGGATAGCTGCGAAAGGCAATCCGCATATCTTCGTGAACGTCTTTTTGTAGATCAATACCAACCGCTCGATAACTTCTGATGACGACGTCCGTGCAAACGCCGCGGTCAAGCGGCACATCACCTCCTGGGTAAGGAATAACCTGGTAAGTCGGATCGTACCGCACATGCTGTCGCGTTCGTTGCAGAGCAGCCGTCACTAGGTCTCGCGCAAACGCGGAGGCCGCCGCATCTACTGTCGTTGTCGCAAGGCTTTGTGAGGTGCATGCCGAAACGCTCAGGTACACAGTCAGTCTTGCGCAGCGCCTGATCAACATCACCAAAGATGGATTGTTTTCTGAGGACCGGCCATGCGAGTCGATTTCCTCATGAGCAAACATAAGTTCGGCGTGATGCCAGGGTCCTCTAAAAAACTTCATAGTGCTCGCTCTTGCAAATCGGAACTTCGCGGAAGTTGGTTTGAAATCTTGACGCTAAAGAGCAGATGGCAAGGCGATATCTGGATTATCTGGACTATCTGGACGAAACGATCGTTTTCCGAAGCAAATTCCCGCTACGAATGCTGCTCGATTCTGTGTCGCATAGCCGTTATGTACGGCGAAGCGTTGCTCTAAGTCATTAAGTCGATTTTGCACCGATGTTCACCGAATACTGATGCGATGTGACTGGCGAAGTAAAAAGTTTCGGCCAAAATGCATTTGATCACTGCAGGCGCAGTTCGTTGGTAGCATCTGCATCAAGATTCAAATTTTCTGGGAGGTGCGCCGCGGGTTGCGCAGGTGCATTCTTGATGGACCCTGCACCCGAGGATGTAGCAGGTATAAATAGAAGGCCCTTCAATGGCATCGGCAATGAGTTCTCAAGCCCGTTTTTTGGGCCCCCGTGTTGGTTTGACCCGCATCGTTTTTATTGCGTCGTTGGCAGCGTTTTCCCTCTCATGGTTCGATGCTCCGCAAGCCCAAGAAGCAGCGCCGCTGGCAGACTACGTGATTGAAGAATTTGGAGAACCTCCGGTGATACCGGCGGGCCCGTTCTCAAAAGAGTTGCAGTCAGCTGTGAAGGTGGCCTTTATCGACAGCGCGAAGCATTCCATTTGGGGGAGAGACCAGACGATTGCTCTGGATAAAATCGCGGAGGCAAGAGATCCTCGAATTGTTTGGATCATAAGTGATTTAATGCGCTTCGTCTCAGGGCGCCAGCTGAGCGCGGCACTTACCAATGCTGCCGCTAAATTGTTGAGCAAAAAGCTGCAAAACGAAAATCCATGGGGGACAGTCACCGATCATCTCATTGCTTGGGACATCCCAGCGCCTCCCAACTACTTACCTGTGAAGCGAGCCATTTTTACAAGCTTTGTGCCTGGCTGGGACAGGATCTTCGTTGAAGGCGATATCGACTGGAGACACGTTTCTTGGGGCGGCGTACTTATCGACGATCGCAAGTACGATACGACCGATACCTTGTGCAATTGTATTCCAGCTGCAGACAACCCCAAAGTTAGCAGCGCGAAAGATGCGTCATGGCTTAAAGATGAGGATATCGTCTTTGGCATAGGGGTAAACGGTGAGTATCGCGCCTACCCCCGACGCATTATGGAGGTGCGCGAGATGGTCAACGACACACTGGGTGGAAGACATCTCGGAATTCCATATTGCACGCTGTGTGGTGCGGCGCAGGCTTACTACACCGATCAACTGCCTGCCGGAATTGACCGGCCCATTCTACGCACGTCAGGTCTGCTCATTCGTTCCAATAAAGTGATGTATGACGTCAATACGTATTCGGTGTTTGATACGTTTCTGGGTAAGGCGGTTACAGGTCCTTTGGCGGAAAAGAAACTGCAACTGAAGCAGGCCAGCGTCGTAACAACCGACTGGGGGTCGTGGAAGAAAGCTCACCCACAGACGACAGTCTTGATTGAATCATTGGCGCTTGGTCGCGATTTTGATTTTCGCAATAACCGGGATGCGAATGGTCCGATCTTTCCTGTCGGCGATGTCGATCCACGTCTACCGGTTCACGAGGACATTATTGGCGTCATCACAGCGTCAGGCAAGCCAGTAGCATTTCAGCGAAGCAAGGCATTCGTGGCATTGAAAAAAGGTAGCAGCATTGCTTATGAAAATGTTCGCCTGAAACTTGATGCTGCTGGAATAAAAGCAATTGATGTCGATGGATCTGATCTAGGCAGCCATCAGGCGTTTTGGTTTGCCTGGTCGCAGTTCCATCCTGAGACCGCACTTTGGTCTCCATGAAGCGATCATCGGACGGATCTCTGCCGCTGCATCCCGCCAGGCAGGTTCCCACCTGAAGGTGCAATCTGAGCCCTTGATGAAGCGACCGGATCGAGAGATGCGGGGGATCCGTACCTCCGCCCATCTGTGTACAGTTGCCGAATTCTGTCTGCACGGAAGCCAACGTATGGCGGGCGGCCCCATTGCACTGGGACCACACATTTGATTCGTGTCAGAAAATTTCCTATGAACACTTTTCATTCGCCACGGGCAGCATTTCGCCCGCAAGTGTAAGGGGCAATACTATTCGGAGATCGGCGAAGGCAAGTCTTCCCATAGGACGTTGGCGCAAACGCTGTGAGCTGAGCAGTGAAAGCTGCGCCATCGCATCGATCCGCATGATCCTGTCCCAATGCGCAAACATCGATGACTACATCGCGGATGCCGGCGCATTAGATCGCAGTCGCAAGAATAGACCCGAAGTCTTCAGTCTGGTGCTGTGGCGAAGGGCGGATCGTTCGCTCTCCAGTCCGAACCCCATTGGCACCGCGGACAGCTCGTGCAGCTTTGAAAGAAAGACATCTCCCGATGCCAGTTGGACTGGAACGCGAAGTCATTGATAGTGACGTTTACCAGCGCGCGCTCGAACATGTAGGTTCAGCCGGCTTTCGGTTGCCGCGGATTGCGAGCCTCGCCAACCCCCTTGACGAGATCGCGGCACGGCAAGATCTGGCAAACGTCGATCCCGACGCGCCCGACGCACGCAATCTCTTTCGCGTGCATTGGCACAACGGGGATGATCGCAAATCACTCGCCGAGATACCGTCACATTTCGTCATGCCGCCCGAGTTGACCGGTATCGAGGCCAAGATCATCGTGCTGCTCGGAAACCGCTTTCCGATGATCCGTGCACACAAGTTGCTGGCGGCCTACGGTTGTCTGGTGCCACGCCTGGTCACCGGTCAGTTCGATCCGTCGCGCAATCGCGCTGTTTGGCCGTCTACCGGCAACTACTGCAGAGGGGGGGTTGCGATTTCCCGTATCCTTGGATGCCGCAGCGTCGCAGTCCTTCCCGAAGGTATGAGCCAGGAACGATTTCGCTGGCTGAAAGACTGGGTTTCGGACCCCGCCGATATCATCCGGACGCCCGGAACAGAGAGCAATGTCAAAGAGATATATGATGCCTGCCATGAACTGGCCCAAGATCCAGACAACGTGATACTCAATCAGTTCAACGACTTCGGCAACTACATCATCCACCGCGCTGTGACTGGCCCGGCGCTCGAGCGGTCCTTCCGCGCCGTCAAGGGGCAGAGCAGGCTGCGTGCTCGAGCCTTTGTCTCATCGTCCGGGTCTGCCGGCACACTCGCTGCAGGCGATTATTTGAAGCAAAGTCTTGGAACTTTGATCACTGTTGTCGAAGCCCTCGAATGCCCGACGCTGCTCTACAACGGCTATGGTGAGCATAACATCCAGGGCATTGGTGATAAGCATGTCCCCTTTATACACAACGTGTACAATACTGACTTCGTGGTTGGCGTTTCAGACAAGGCATCCGATGCGATCAATCTGCTCTTCAACACGACGACGGGCCGGGGTTACCTCACGGCAAGAACTGGTCTCGACCAGAAAACGATGAGTGGCCTTGCCGATCTCGGTCTCTCCTCAATTGCCAATGTCCTCGGCGCCATCAAGGTTGCTAAATATCTCGATCTTGGGGCAGATGACGCGGTACTGACGGTCGCGACGGACGGTTCAGAAATGTACGGGACAGAATTGGCAAAATCTTCCGAAAACGCGTTCGCTCAAGGTTTTGACCAACTCGCTGCTGCTGAAATATTTGGCAGATACATTCTGGGGGCTGCCACGGATCACACGCTGGAACTTGGGCGCCATGACCGCCAGCGGATTTTCAACCTCGGCTATTACACCTGGGTCGAACAGCAGAACGTTTCGCTGGAGGATTTCGATGCGCGACGAGATCCGGCCTTCTGGGACAGCCACATGGATTTGGTACCGATCTGGGATCGGATGATCGATGCGTTCAACGGGCAGGTCGGTGATCAAAAGTAATCCGTGATGCTTGGACCAAGTTCCGGTAATCCGTCGGGTGGATGGGTCAGTGTTTCGAGTCAATTGTGTCTACCACAAATGAGTCTTTACTCGCCAAGCTCGATATTAACGAGCAAACCTTTCACTGTTCATTGGGGTTTAGGGTCGCTCTTCACCGCCTGCCTAGCAAGTCTCCCGGCAAGTCTCCCGGCAAGTCGGATGTCATCGAAATGACTGATCAAGCGGTCCTCCAACTCAAGCGATCGTGAAAACATTGATGTGCGTTCAACAACTGACGAAAAGGTCAAAAGCACGTATCGTGCTTCGGGGCTGAATGAGGGCTTCCAATTTGTCGAATGCTAATATGACAATCCTACCGTATTCCAGCCGGATCATCTTGGCGTCGCAGAACGCACGCAGATGATCGGAAGCCCTTGAGATCGAGACATTGGCCAAGCTTGCAACCTCTCTCTGATTTGCTGGTATTGACGCCGATGGCTCTGTTTGTTGTAAACTGGCGCGATAACCTGACAACCTGAGCAAGACGGCAGCCAGTCGTATCCGCCCGCTGCGGAGCGCAAGGTCATTCGCCGCCGCGCTCGGCGGCAGGGAACCAAAGAACCCGCACATGATTCCAGGAGAATATGCAAGAGAGGCTCTCAAGAGAGGTCTTAGTTAAAGTGCATCTCTTGGAATGAACCTGTGGAAATTCGGAATGATAGGGTCGAGCGACGCCCACACCTCGTTGTCAACGACTCGCGAGGACAGCTTTTTTGGCAAGACTCTAGCATGCGTCGACCTCCTCAATGACCTTCTGTGACTCTAGCATCTTCGATCCCGAGATTTTTGGGATGCTCTGCGCTCCTTTGATAAAGGACACAACGAGACAGACATGTTCAACGGCATAGATCGATAGGTCTTGGGGGAGAAGTTTGCCCAAATAGGCAAGAGCATCCCGCCTTTGCGGATCCGGTCGAGCGAAGGCACTTATCCCTGCAGCAGTGTCTGAATGAGAGTGATGAGCGTGCAACGCTGGACATAAGCGTCAGATCGCGCCAGAATTCGCTTTCAAAGGCGAACAACGAGTTCCGAACCCTATCCTGATCGACATTGTCAGATCATTGTCAAACGGGGCTCATAAGGGAGTAGGTAAATGGCGAACGGTATCAAACTTTGCTTTATCGTGTCGTGCGTGTTGGCAGCTAGTGCGATTGCTGCTCTCTCAGCGGATCGCACCATTCGGATCGGTACGGGTGGCAAGACAGGTGTCTATTACCCATCCGGCGGTGCCATTTGCCGTCTCGTAAACCGTGGAAGAAAAAAGCATGGCATTAGATGTACGGTAGAATCCACAGGTGGCTCTGTATATAATCTCAAAGCCATACGCGCCGGTGAGATGGATTTTGGGGTTGCCCAGTCCGACTGGCAGTTCCACAGCTTCAAAGGCTCCTCAAAGTTTGCCGAAAATGGTCCTTTTCAAGACCTTCGGGCGGTGTTCTCCCTACATCCTGAGCCCTTCACGGTCGTCGCACGCGCAGGCACTGGAATTAAGTCCTTCGACGATCTCAAAGGGAAGCGGGTCAACATTGGCAATCCGGGTTCCGGACAACGGGCGACCATGGACGTTCTGTTGTCGGCAAAGGGTTGGACAACAAGCGACTTTCAGCTTGTCACTGAGTTCAAATCAACCGAACAGGCACGCGCACTTTGCGCGAACAAGATTGATGCCATGGTATTCGTAGTTGGACACCCCAGTGGCTCCATAAAGGAGGCAACTACTCTGTGCGACACGGTTTTGGTCAATGTAACGGGACCGGTCATAGACAGCTTGATAAGCGAAAACCCATATTATCGTTCTGCAACAATACCGGGGGGGATGTACAAAGGAAACGTTGCCGACACGAAAACGTTCGGCGTTGGTGCGACATTGGTCACGTCGAGCAGAGTGCCGGAGGACGTCGTCTATGCAGTAGTCGCATCCGTCTTCAACAAGATGAGGCGCTTTAGGCGACTGCATCCAGCACTCAAGATTTTGAAAGAACAGGAAATGGTTAAAGATGGCCTATCCGCCCCCTTGCATGACGGCGCAATCAAATTTTACAAAGAGAAAAGCCTCATGTAGCGGCAAAGGCCGTCATCGATAAAAAGTCTCGCACCACGCATCGCTAGCCAATCCAATCGCATACACCGTCCTGCGCGCCGTCGAACGCGCAGGCTCCACCGTCTGCTTCCGATTAAATCACTATCAAAAATTTGTTCAGTCAGTGGCCCAATTCGGATACAGCTGCTAGGCAAGGTCCTGACAACACATGGTTTCGAAACCTGAAGCGTCGCGCGTAGACGAGCCCAGTCGGACCGCGCCTAACGTATGGGCGGAAGGTCAATCGTCAACCAAAGGTATAGCAAAACACCGATAATAGGGAGGGGATAAATGCAAGCTCCGACCAGGTTGACACGTCGTGCGGCTACAGCGTAGTCCTGTTTCAGTAGCCAAAAGCATGTTACACTTACCAAAATCCCGAACCACATAATAATTTGGAGTGCGAAGAATATATAATCGATTGCCACCAGATAACCAATATTCGGCAAGTCATTGGATAGTCGCGCGCGCAATAATGAGACCGTTACTAGCACCAGTATCCCACCACTAAACCTTGGTGCGACCTCACCAATGTCGACTACGAATATCAGCAAGCCGATGATAAAGAGGATCGTCATCGGAAGCAAGATCGTTGTGCTATAGCTTGTTAGATGTCGAGAAATTTCCAGTCGCAGTAGCATTCTGGAAAAGTTCACCTCGGTCTCACCGCGAAAAAAACGCGTCTCACCCAACGTGGATGATGTTTTAACCAAATCC
>JBPCWA010000614.1:0-6139 GCA_051009975.1 Hyphomicrobiaceae bacterium | reverse complement strand
GCTTCAACCCGCACCTATCTAGCGTCTCTGACATGCTGGCCACGGTGATCCATGCGAGACTCGGGTCGATAGCTGCGGGCGTTTATGTGCAATTGGCATGATGTCTGGTTGAATTGAGACTCTGTTTCAGTGGTCCCGCATCCGCGGACGGGCTCCAGTGGCTCTGCGCGGAGGCGGCGCCAGTTGCAGCGACGATCATCAATATTGGAACGCCAAAGAACATGACATCCAGGCATCCAGGCAATACGCGGTGGCATGCGGGGAGCGGAACTGACCTTTATGTTTGTCGCCTTATACCGCGCTAGCGTCGCGTCTCTGCAGAACGATTTTCGGCTAGAGATCAACCGGAAGCGTTCTGCTCAGGCTCCGCCTTCTTTACCCATAGGGATGCGCCCATTGTGTCCGGCCAAATACTTGGGATGTACAGGTTTGATTGATCCAGGCTTGGAGGCGCCCATCTCCCAGATGGAGTAGCCCCGGTGCGAAGGTGTACGCGTGAGTGCTCCGATAAAAGCCCTCAATTGATTTGTCACGGCTTGGACATGCGTCTCATCCACGGCGGACAAAAGATGGCCTGCAAGTGCTGTCGTGGTCGTCTTGCCGCTACTACCTGTAACACCGATATACGTGGCTTTGCTTCGGCTTCTCTTCAGCCGCGCTCGCAGTCGATGATATTCAAACGCTGCAGCCTTTTGCAGTTGCCAACGTGCGTGGCGGAACTCAGCGTACCTCTGAGAGTTCTTCAGAGAGGCAAACATCAGCATTTGATATTCCTCGGTTGCAATGAATTTGCGGCCGGAATGATGACTGATGATGTGATTCGGAATTTACGGTCAAAAGAAGAATGGTTTTCCAGATTGAGGTCGCAACCTCGCCAGCGCTCAGATCCGATCAAAGTCTGGGCTGTTATGAAACAACAGATCAAGCAACCTCCAGTCTATCGACGCCGAGATCCGACGCCATGCGCGGCAGCGGGTCTATCGTTGAGATGCTCCCCGTCGAGGGTCCGCGAAGCGGACCGAATGCCACTTGCTCTGCGCTGCAGTTTGGTTGACTGGTGTCTCTAGCGCAACTCACTCTACATACTAGCACTACGTCCGCAATGATCAGATCTCTGTGTCTCGATCAAACGTATGTGCCGAGCATGTTCTGCGTATTTTGCAGTCTGCTTTCCGTTCTCCTCAAAGGAGGTATAAACCTCCAGGGTTGTGTGATTGGACACAACACCCAGTAAGAGACCTTGGGACAAGAACGGGCCGACCCGAGAGCCGAGGCTTGCCATGGGATCCAGATGGCCGGAAATGGTGGTGATAGTGTGCCCATAGCTGGTGCTGCCCGATGCTCCTCATCAACCTTCATGAGAAGTCTCGTCGCAGGGGCCGGTCCAAACTGGAATCTGAACTGAGGGCGATGATAGATGTGTTTGGTCGATTGCAGAGGGAGTGGCTCTCGCGCCTTTGCGCTTTTTGCCGTATGGGCTTTGTTCTTCTTCAGCGCCCTTTTTGCGCTGACGACGAGCCACGCGCAGAAAGTCCATCCAAGTTTTTCGACGTTGCCTTACCACCCGCTCGTTTTCCATCTCGATCTATCGGTCCTTACATATCAGTTGTACTCTCAAACGCTTGTGTGGCCTTTCGATCCTTACTACGAGTCGCAAAGCGACAGATCAAAACTTATGGGGAAGGTCCGGATCTGGGCCAAACGTATCGGAGGTGAGCAGGTGGCATCTGGCGTGGGACTGCGCGGCTACCGCGGACCAGGCGACCTCAATAATTTCGCAAACAATGCAAGCCACGACCCAATCGTCTACCGGTATGACCGTCTTTATCCCTGGAGCCGATCCATCTCTTTTTCAGGCGGCCAATGGAACATCTACTTGTCACCGGGCAAAATCACCAGCCAAATTCGCGACGTCTTCATGTGTTATAAAATAGCTAAACCAAGGTCTACGGTAGCGATTGAACACGTGGCGTCGAAACGTGGTGCGCAGCTTCCAAACGCCCGTGACATACTACTGGCATTCGAAGGTGGCACTGGCGATAAGGGAGTGGCCCGGCAACCAGCCTCGCAAAGCCTGATGGGTTTTGTGCTCCTGCGATACTGGGCCGACAGCAGCGATTATGATGTTCACATTTCCTTTCGAGGCAGTCTGGCTGGGAGTGCGTTGAGGGCAGCCTCGCAAGCTCTCGGTGATGACACGGCCCGTGGCAACCCCGATTGGATTACTGACCTTGGTTGGAACCCACAATCTGACGGCCTTATCTCAACGACAGGTACGGTTTCCCGGGGCATGGCTCAGAGCATGGCATCCATTCTGCCGAATCTTTTCGGCTGTCTAGAGCACCTGTCAAAACTGGCGGATGGCCAACCACCAAAACGCATCTTTGTAACAGGCCATAGTCTTGGTGGAGGATTGGCCCAGCACTTTGTCAGCGCCGTCTTGATGGGTGAACAATATGGCCCGGCTGGCGAACGGAGCTCGATGGCACGCAAGCTCCAAGTTTGGCCTTGGGACCAAATTAAGCTGCTCACTTACAGCGCACCAAGAGTCGGTGACGCCAAGTGGGCCCGCGCGCTGACCCAAAAGCTGCCACCCCACGAATTCTTCTCGACGATGATCTATCCCTACGACCATCGTGCACTCGCGGCAGACGATCCGAAAATCTTGGATCAGCTTGGCAGCCTAAAGTCAGCTGCAGGATATCGGATTCTCATTTCCACCGATCCGGTAACAACCGAGAAGGGTCATACGCTAGACCAGGTTAGCGCCAAGCACGTCGGCAAAACCGTTTATGTCGACAAAAACAATTTATTCAGCAACCCACTGACGGCCCATATGCCTCAGACCATTCGCAATCTGATGCTCAAATTACTCGGCGACTCGCGCATACCCACCAACGTTTTCCATCGTTTGAACGAGAAGGACGTCGATCACGTGCGTCGCGGCGACAAATCATCCGACGTTGCGGATGTGGAGAAGCGCGCGATCGCATTGCAACGGTACTATCGAGACAACCACGTCTGGTTTGACCACAAATCTTTCAAACACGATTTTGAACTCTTCAGGGATGAATTTCTCTCAGGCAATTGATCTTGTCGCCGGCCGCTGTACGCTTGGAGATTGCTACGGGTAGCGGTGCTGTGAATATCCCGGAGGCGGATCGTTCAAGCAATTTCTGGATATGAAGAATACTAGTGTCCTTGGGGGCAATACGAGCAAGGCTTTCGATTCGTTTGCGAAGCAGTTCAATCCGCTCCTGTGTCACTGCCATGCAAAATGCGTTTGCTGCGACATTAATTGTGTAAACAGCAATCAAGGCGCCAAGCACTACTGGCAAAGCCTTGATCATGTACTACCCCGTGAAACAGACTTAGATGCCATATCACAAGCCGTCCTAAGCAGGTGCAGCATCCTCGACTGCTTGGATGGCAGCGATGATCAAACAGGCGACATTGATCAGCAGTCCAGCTCAACCTGAATGTGATGCAGGGGCGAACGCAAGAGAGCGGATATAGCGGCGGAAGTGCCGTCGTTGACACGGATCAAAGCAGAACACAGCATCTTGCCGGAGCATTTGCGTGTCGCTGGCTCGCGGCGCACCTGAACGTGATCAATTCTGCCAAGCAAGGGAAATAACACAATAGTCGAAACGTACTTCACGCATCGGATTGACCCCGTCCTATTCCGCATCGGCGAGATCGAGACCTACTGGTACGGACTGGGCTATGCCGTCGGCTTCCTCGGGCTGCACCTCTGGATGATGGTCCGGCGCAGGAACTTGGGTTGGTCGGCAAAAGAGGTCTATGGCTTCTCGATCCTGTTCGCTGTTTGCGTGCTACTCGGTGGACGCCTATTCTCGGTGTTCTTCTACCACTGGGAATATTTTGCGCCCCGCCCGATGGAGATCATCGCAATATGGCGGGGTGGTTTGACGTCCCATGGGCTATTAATCGGTGGCGTGACAGCTTGTGCGATTGCTTCGTTTTGGCTACGCCAGCCACTGGCGCGGCTGCTGGACGAAGTCGCCATCCCCGCAGCTTTTTTTCTAGCACTGGGGCGGCTTGGCAATTTCATCAATGGGCAGATCGTCGGAAGCGTAACCCAAATGCCGTGGGGTGTAATTTTCCCCGGCTTCGATGAGCCTCGCCATCCAGTGACACTCTACGAGGCCATCAAAAATCTGCTACTTGTCCCGATCCTCATACTTGTAGCGCGCCGTTATGGAATGGGCCGTGGTCTAGTCGCCGCGCACTTCATCCTGTGGTATGGCTTTTTGCGGATCATCGCGGATCTCTACCGTGACTACGCCGGAACCTACTGGGGAATTGGCAAGGGACAGTTCTATAATTTCGGCATGGCGTTCGCCGGCTTGGTGCTGGTGCTTGTCCTAAAACAGCGACCTGGTGTATCGGCTGGCCCCAAGGTGACCTATCCCGAGCCCTCATTCATGGCCCTGCTGCCGCGCCGCCTACTGTTCGCGCTCGTACTATGCGTTTGCCTGTTGGCGCGTAGTGGCTGGAACCAAGACGTCATCAAGTCCATTCGGAGCAGCGAAGAGATAAAGTCTAAGACGATTGGGACGATCGAGTTGGTGTTTCAGTCATAGACGACCGGTGATAATTCGGAACGGAGCCAATCATGGCAAGCCGACAATGACCTGGCCAAGACTACTGCCGTAGACCACTTCTCATCGTCACGAACTCAGTGAGGGTGCATTGCGCTCATGTTTGTGGAACACTAACCGGGTTATTCATCCTCACTGACAGAGCCCTCATGCGAAGCCTTTTTGGCACCCTCCGAATTGTCCGGCGGCGCACCAGAGCGTTGCCCAGGCCACTCAAAGCCGCACTATTCATGGTGCTGGCGATGGGCCTGTTTGTTTCCATGGGCGTCTTCATCCGCCTCGCCGCGGCTGAAATGCACACTCTGCAAGTCGTGTTCTTCAGGAATTTCTTCGCTCTCATCCTACTCTCGCCGCTCATATTCCGCAGTGGCATCGGCCTGCTGCAAACGAAGAATATGCACCTCTATTGGCTGCGCTCCTTTCTAAATATAGCCGGCATGGCAGCTGGTTTCACAGCGCTAACGCTCATCCCTCTCACTGAAGCCACAGCCCTTGGCTTCACTGCGCCACTGTTCACGACTCTTGGAGCCATTCTATTGCTGGGAGAGGTTATCAGAACCCGCCGAATGCTTGCTATAGCTGTCGGATTTTGCGGAGTCCTCATCATCGTTGGTCCAAACTTGGGGGGCTTATCGCTTGGAGCCAGCCTTGCGCTGACCAACGCCTTTCTACTCGCCGCCACGGCGTTAATAGTCAAGCGCCTCACCGAAACCGACCAGGTCGAGACGATAATTCTATGGATGGTGCTGTTGTCAACGCCGATGGCCTTGGTACCTGCTTTATTCGTGTGGACGTGGCCCGATGCCATGACTCTATTCTGGCTTGTCAGCCTGGCAGCGGCAGGATCTCTCGGCCACTACTGCTGGACTTCCGCTTGCAGCCTCGCGGAAATGACGCAAATTCAGCCGCTGGAATTCATCAAGCTACCACTAACCGCCGCTGCCGGCTTTCTGCTGTTTGCAGAACTGCCCGGCGCAGCCGTGTGGATCGGCGGAGCAATCATTTTCCTGTCCACAGCCTACATTACCCGCCGAGAAGCGCGACTTGCACGCCGTTCGTCCATGTCTTCGAACTAATCTCTGGCATAACTCTGCGGCAGTCGGAAGCTCCCGAAAAACTAGATGTGCATGCCGCCATCAGCCATGAAGACGCCCCCGGTTGAGAAACTGCTATTGTCTGACGCCAAAAACAGGACCGACTGGGCGATTTCGTCGGGATGGCCGTGACGTCTTAGTGGGATTCGGTCGTTGAGCATTTGGGTGCCATCGACACCGGTCGTCACCGTTATGCGGTCTTCGATTGTCTTCTGAAATTCGTTGTCAATGGGTCCCGGTGCCAGAACATTGACACGGATGTTTTGCCTCGCGAGTTCTTGCGCTGCACAGCGCGCCATTCCGACAACCGCATGTTTTGAAGTGATGTATCCCACCGAATTCGGTCTTGCCGTGACGCCCATGATACTCGATGTGATGATGATGCTGCCACCAGACCGCATGTGCGGGACAGCATATTTC
>JBPCWA010000613.1:0-6939 GCA_051009975.1 Hyphomicrobiaceae bacterium | reverse complement strand
CGTACGAGCCAACATTCACGCGCAGAGAAGCACTGCGTACGGCTGCGTTTTGGATGTTGTCGCTGTACACTGTGCTAGTCTATCCCGTTCAAGCCGGCGTTTCCCTGCATCAGGCTCCACATTTGATCGAGCGCGGCATTGAACCGACAGCTGCAGCTCTCATGATTAGCTCGTTTTCTTTGGCTTCCGCAATTTCCGGCTTTGCTTTCGGTCTCACTGCTCGCCGCAATTCGGTTCAGCTGTCACTCTCTCTTTCGGCCGCCGCATTACTCGCAGGTGCAACCTTGATGATATGGGTCAGCACCAATTACCAGGGATATGCCGCAGCCATCTTGTTTGGTTTTGGTGTCGGAGGCATTATCACAATACTCCCGATAGCCTGGGCTGACTTTTTTGGCAGACGCAGTTTCGGTGCCATTCGAGGGATTGCTTTGTCCATACAGGTTATTGCACAAGCAGTTGGCCCCATCCTATCCGGTGTGCTGCGTGATCTGGGCGGCGACTATGTATTATCGCTTTTGATCTTCGCCGGAATGGCCGGCGCGGCTATGGTTGCAGCTTGGTTTTTGATGGTGCCACGACGCTCGCCTGACCTTGGATCATCTGCCTGATTCATACCCTTGCCGGCTTGGCCAAGCGACATCAGCACGTCTACGTTATAGCCAAACCCTTTCGCAAGGCCCGCGCATTGAACATGAACATCGAACGCCCGCTCGAAGGTTTGCGTGTCCTCGACCTTTCGCAGGGTATTGCCGGCCCACACTGCGGCGGATTGTTCGCGGAGTATGGTGCCCGGGTAATTAAGATAGAACCGACGACTGGCGATTGGATGCGAACACTCGGCCCAGGTTATGACAATCGTTCGGCGGGTTTTATCTATTATAATCGCGGCAAAAAAAGTCTCGCTCTCGATCTCAAGGCTGACGGTGCCAGCGAGATTGTTCGGACGCTTGCAGAGAGCTGCGATGTGTTCATCGAAAACAACCGACCCGGTGTTTCAGACCGCTTAGGCATTGGCTTTGACACCATCAGGGCCAGACAGCAACATATCATTTACATATCCATTTCTGGGTTCGGTCAGTACGGCCCGGACGCTGCCAATCCTTTGAGTGATACGGTTGCACAAGCACATTCTGGAATGATGATGATCAACCGCGGCCGTGCGGATGCTCCAGCAAGTATCGGCACAACGATTGTGGATGCAGTGTCCGGTCTCTACGCCTTCCAAGCCGCAATCATGGCCCTCTGGGTCCCGGAGGGCCGGCGCCAGGCAAGACACCTTGATATCTCGTTGTCCCAAGCAGCGGCTGCAATCCAGGGTCCAAAGATCTTGGAATACGGTATTGTCGGAAGCATGCCGAACAAGCTTAATCCACCGGCGGGCAGCTATGCCACAGCTGACGGTTGGATTGCGTTGACCCTGGTGAGAGAAACCGACTGGCAACGTCTCTGTCGAGCACTCGGTCGAGAGGAACTGGCCAGTATGCCAGAATTTGAAACATTTCAGGCGCGCGCCAACAATCTTATTGCTCTCACTGGCATATTGGATGAGACAATTAAACTAAAAACAACAAAGACCTGGTCTGCCCATTTTGCTCGGGCTGGCGTTTTGGCCAGCCCAATTAATGATTACGGCGATTGGTTAGCCCATCGACAAACTCATGCAACACAAGGTGCACCGAGGCTGAATGTCGGTCAGCCAGGGTTGGGTCCCGTGCCCCGCACGCCAGGCCTGGAGCCTTACGCGGAGCCGTGTCCACGCCTCGGGCAACATTCGCGTTCCGTACTGGAGGAGGCGGGCTTTGATTGTGAGATTGTAACGCGCCTCATCACCACTGGATCCGTCGTGGCGCTGGACTTTGCAGAATAATTGGAGGCCTGCTCATGGTACGCAATGCAACAGGTTGTGGCGATACCAGCTTTCCTTTTGATCTGACCGATCGCCAACTGGAGATCACTGTCGCGATTAAGCGTCTGATGGAGGACTTCGACGACGACTACTGGCTGAACATTGATCGCTCCGGCGAGTTTCCCCATGACTTTCGCAAGGCGGTCGCGCAAGGTGGTTGGCTTGGAATTTGTATGCCGGAAGACGTCGGCGGGGCAGCGCTCGGCATTACCGAGGCGACAATTATGATGGAAACTATCGCAAATTCCGGCGGCGCGCAGACAGCCGCCAGCGCGATTCACCTCAATATCTTTGGACCCAATGTTCTTGTGAAGTACGGCACAGTTGAACAACGCCAAGCCTTTTTACCACCGATCATTTCCGGTGATCTTGTCACCAGTTTTGGCGTTACAGAGCCGGATTCTGGTCTTGACACGACCAATATCAAAACGTTCGCCCGCCGTGATGGTGATGACTATCTAATAAGCGGTCGAAAGCTTTGGAACTCTTGTGCGAAAGAAGCAGACCGTATCCTTTTGCTAACCCGCACAGAAAAAGCAGGCGCAGGAAGCAAGCGCGCAGATGGCATGACACTCTTCTTTTGCGAACTCGATCGCGCACGAATTGAGGTTCGCGAAATACCTAAAATGGGGCGTCACGGGGTCGACTCGAACATGTTGTTTATTGACGATCTCAGGGTAGCGCACACAGATGTCGTCGGTGAAGTTGGCCGCGGGTTTTACCATCTTCTTGAGGGTCTCAATCCCGAGCGTATTTTAATCGCCGGTGAAACTGTCGGCATTGGTCGCCAAGCTATTGCCCGTGCGACCCAGTATGCCAATGAACGCGTGGTCTTCGGCCGCCCTATCGGCCAGAACCAGTCAATTCAACATCCTTTGTCGCAAAGTTGGATGGAACTAGAGGCTGCTTGGCTTGCTACACTTCGCGCAGCGGCGCTCTATGACGCTGGGCGCGCCTGCGGAGCTGAATCAAATATGGCCAAATATCTGGGGGCCGAAGCTGGATTCACAGCCTGCGAGCGTGCAGTTCTGACACACGGAGGCATGGGCTATGCACAAGAATATCACGTCGAAAGACTGTTTCGGGAAGTACAAATTGGACGGTTAGCACCCGTCAGCCAACAACTCATTTGCTGCTATATTGCCGAACGCGTTTTGGGTCTGCCGCGATCGTATTAGGTGTTCCCATACTTACAAAATTCTCGCCCACAAACTAGCGTCCAACAAACAAACCATCCATGTAAATCAGGGTGGCGGCCTCCAAGAGGTCTTCGGGTTCCATGGGAATGGGCCGCCTCGCACCGTCGCCGCGAGCAAAAAGTGAAGCAATACCATGCGAGAGCGCCCAAATGTGGAGCGCCATCATCAATGGCGGTGGTCGCTGGTTCGTGGGTATCTCTTGCGACACTGCTCCGCATGCTTCCCGCAGGACGTCGAATGCCCCTTCGCTTGAAATTCGCAGTTCGGGATAATCGGATTGAGACAGGCCAGATTCAAACATTGCAGCGAAGAATGCGGGTTGCTCTCGGGCAAATGTGAGATAGGCGCGCCCTAACCGACCAAAGGCTACTCTGGGTGTAGGTTGGCCATCATCCCACGCCTCTTTAAGTTTGAGCGCAAACGCCTGAAAGCCTCGTCTAGCAACGTCGGCCAGCAACGCATCGCGGTCACGAAAGTGTCGATAAGGCGCAGCGGCCGACACCCCTGCCGCACGCGCGGCCTCGGCAAACGTGAACCCTGCGGGTCCCTTTTCCGATATAAGGGAAAGGGCAGCTTCGACTAACGCCTCACGCAGATTGCCGTGGTGATAGCCGCGCCGCTCGCGCTGATCACTACGCCAACTCATCGCCTCAACATGATTTCCTCGCTGTTACAAGCTAGGACTTTTTCAGCGCCACACTTCAACGTTGCGCGCGCTCACGATATTGGTCGAGAAGCCACACGCGTATGGCGCCTGATAGCCCCGCACTTCCACGCTCGCGATCTATACGGGCAACCAGAGTGGAGAGTGGTTCTTGGCGCTGCGCAGCTATATCGTGTAAAGCCTCCCAAAATGCATTTTCAAGCGAAATTGATGTGCGGTGCCCTGAAATGGAAAATGATCGCTTGACTGGCCTGGTCGGGGCAACATTGGACCACTTCACTTGGTCGGCGTTTCCTTTCGCGTCCGTTGAAAAGGTCTCACGCATATTCCGCCTTTCGAAAACGGGATAGATCTTCATGGCCTCCGAAAGCCTCACAGCGCACGAATAGTATTGATCGTGCACACATCGCAAACTCGACGCAGGATCTTACGGTTTACCGCTGCAATGACCGTGCCTCTGACTAGACCGGCCCGATCATCTTTTCTGGTCGTACAATGTCATCAAAATCTTCTTCGCTAACAAAACCACCGCCGACTGCCTCCTCGCGCAATGTCGTACCATTTACGTGTGCCGTTTTGGCGATCTGGGCCGCCAGATCATAACCGATCTTTGGCGCGAGTGCGGTCACCAGCATAAGTGATCTTTCCAGTCCGGCCTTGATATTCTCTCGCCGTGGTTCGATACCGACGACGCAATGGTCCGTAAATGAAATAGAGGCGTCCGATAGAAGCCGAACCGATTGTAGAAAGTTGTACGCCATCAGTGGATTGAAGACATTGAGCTCGAAATGTCCCTGACTGCCCGCAAAGGTCAGTGATGTATGATTGCCAAACACTTGCACGCAGACTTGCGTTAAAGCTTCGCACTGAGTCGGATTGACTTTTCCTGGCATTATTGATGAACCCGGCTCATTTTCGGGTAAGGCCAACTCACCAAGTCCTGACCGAGGCCCCGAACCGAGAAAACGTATATCGTTGGCAATCTTAAAGAGTGAAGCTGCCACAGTGTTGATTGCGCCGTGACTGAATACCATTGCGTCATGGGCTGCGAGGGCCTCAAATTTATTTGGCGCGGTCGTAAAGCGGAGGCCTGTTGCCGCACTCACGTTCTCAGCGACTTTTTCGGCAAATCCAACGGGTGCGTTCAGGCCGGTGCCAACCGCCGTGCCGCCTTGCGCCAACTCCATGAGCCCAGGCAGGGTCGACACGATGCGGGCGATGCCGCTCTCTATCTGCTGCGTGTATCCGGAAAACTCCTGCCCGAGAGTGAGTGGTGTTGCATCCTGCGTGTGAGTACGACCGATCTTAATTATGTCGGACCAGGCCTGGGCCTTATCGTTGAGCGCGTTACGGAGTTGGCTGAGCGCTGGGATCAATCGATTGGTAATCTCGACGGCACACGCAACGTGCATTGCAGTGGGAAATGTGTCGTTTGACGACTGGCTCATGTTGACATGGTCATTCGGATGGATAGGTGATTTCGATCCCTTTTCACCACCCATCATCTCGATAGCGCGGTTGGCGATGACTTCATTGGCGTTCATGTTTGATTGCGTGCCGGAGCCAGTTTGCCAGACCACGAGGGGAAAGTGCGCATTTAGCTTTCCCTCGACAACCTCTTGAGCTGCGGCAATAATGGCGTGCCCGCGTTTTTCATCGATCCGACCCAATGAGATATTTGCCTCGGCACAGGCACGCTTGACGATCCCCAACGCATAGACGATGGGCAGCGGTTGCGTTTCCCAACCAATCTTGAAATTGCCGAGTGATCGCTGCGCCTGGGCGCCCCAGTAGCGATCTGTCGGGACCTCAATGGGTCCGAATGTGTCGGTCTCGACTCGAGTCGTGCTCATGATTAGCCTCGTCGATAGATAAACAAATCTAGTTTAGCAGTTTGCCAACAGGCACCCAAGTTAGTCGCAAACCTTTTTGACCGGTCTTCAGACGATAGCAATCGCCGGGCCACGAGAGTGAGAACATACACTCACTTCAAGCCCAAGGCATTCAAAATGCGGCCTTTATTTTCGTGAAGTTTGCCGGTGTAGGACAGAATGATTCGATGATGCTTGCCGGGGGGCAAGTCCGAACGGCCAGAAATTCAAGGGCTCATCTGCCATCCTGGCTGGCGAGTGGTACTTGTGTAGTGTCAGTGTTTCGTCCGGATATCAGGTTCACTCTGCGTTTTCAGTTGTAAATTGCATTTTGGTTCGTTGCAGCCTGACGTGCACAGCGTTTGTCGCGTTTCCCGGGCCTCTGGCTTTTGTATGGTTTCATTCGAATGGCTTCGATAGAGAAGCTTGTGAATGGGCGCGTTACACGATGTTCTCAACAATGGAACAAGATACGGTTCGGCTCCCCCGCCCGTGATTGGATATTCATAGCAGACAGGAGTAAAACGGCGATGGAACCCAAGATCATTGTGATGATAACGATGTTGTCACTACCTGGTGCTGGCGAGAACAACGTCCATGTTCAACAATTCAAATCTCCCGAAGGCTGCATCCGAGCGGCCGAGATAGAACTGGTCGATCCGTTCGTCAAACACGTTGAGTGCGCCTCGCTCGATGACGGAGTTCTCAAACTTCAGTTTATGCCCGAGTTCGCAAGCCGAAAAAATCTCAAGACTCGCTAGTTGGAACAACTCTGTTGGCCGTCAAATAATTTACTTGACGCTCGAGAACGTTGTCGGCGCAAGAATTTGGCTTGAGACGTTAGCTACGATCGGAGCATCCTTCTCGGATTCAGCCCGTTTGGACTGCCATTCGAGATCGGCTTGAAAAGCATTCCATTTTACTTCTCGCTCCGCGAGTGAATCCCATTGCAGGAGATATACCAGCTGTTGGTTCGATTCACCTATAACGGTGGTCCAAAATCCGGCTTGGCGAATACCGAAGCGCTCCCAGATTTTGAGCGTTGTATTTTCGAAGCGGTTGAGGAGAGCCGGCAGTCGGCCTGGTGCACAGTCATAAACGCGCAGTTCGTAGAGCATGGATGTGTCCTATCTGAAGAGGCTGATTGGGTTAAGACAGCTGGATTACCACCATCTTCCCATGACACTGTCAAATTGCCCGTGATGCCATCATACAAATTGCCGGCGAGCCTGCTCGTGTGGATGATTTGGCGAAGTCATTGTCGGAGCAACACTATGCCATCTAGTCCACGACGCG
>JBPCWA010000612.1:0-12636 GCA_051009975.1 Hyphomicrobiaceae bacterium | reverse complement strand
CCAACTACCTCGCCCAACGCGCGAAGTTAATCGATCCACGTCGTGCCATGACGCGCCCCACTGCGGGACTTCCACCTGGCGCGATCGCAGCAGTCTTTGGTCGCGACGCCACGCAGGAGAGCAGTGGTACAACTCATATTTCAATTGTCGATACGGATGGAAACGCTGTCTCGATGACGTCGACGATTGAATCTGCATTTGGTTCCGGTCTTTGGGCTTCCGGTTTCCTCCTCAATAACGAACTAACGGACTTCTCATTTCGACCGACGGACGAGGATGACCGGCCGACTGCCAACAGGATTGAACCATCCAAACGCCCTCGTAGCTCTATGGCGCCCACAGTGATTTTTGATCCGGAGGGGAATTTGTTATCCGTCTTGGGATCTCCGGGAGGAAGCCGGATTATCCTCTATGTACTAAAGGCCATAGTTGGTCTGATCGACTGGAAACTCGACGCTCAAGCTGTTGCATCGATCAGAAATTTCGGAAGCCGCGGCCGCGATCTCTCGGTCGAATATGGTGAAGCGCTTACAACCGACATCTTTAGCGTGCTCATGCGCGCGCCATCAGTCTGGCACGGACTGCAGCTGCGCGCCTTCGGGCATCGGATTCGGCCAACCCTCATGACATCAGGGCTCCACATCGTCCATCGCAATGGCAAGCATTTTGAAGGAGGTGCCGATCCGAGACGGGAGGGCGTTGCCCTTGGAGATTAGTCCAGCAGCTACGATCTCTACATGATTGTCGAGCCGCCATCTGCAACAATCACTTGTCCAGTGATGAACGAAGCAGCCGATGACGCCAGAAAAGCGGCAACACCACCGATTTCTTCTGGTTGACCGAGACGCCTTAATGGTGTCCGTCGCTCTCGGTCCTCCCGAAGTTTGGAATTCTCCCAAAGGGCCCGCGCAAAATCCGTCATTATCAACCCTGGAGCGATCGCGTTTACCCGTATGTTTTTGGGTCCCCACTCAACCGCAAGCGACCGCGCCACACCGAAATCCGCTGCTTTTGAAATGCTGTAGGCACCTAGCGTCCCGGATCCCTTGAGACCACCAATTGAGGAAATAATAATGAAGCTGCCGCCCCCCTGTTTGGCCATATACGGCATGGCCAAATTCGCGAACCAGATTGAACTTTGAACGTTAGACGTCATAACCTTGTCGAAAGCATCGTCTTCCAATTCGGACAAGGGTCCATAAACAGGATTGACAGCTGCATTGCATACGAAAGTATCGAGCCGTCCCCAAGCATCAATTGCCCCAGCCACCAGCGCTTCGCAGTCCGCTCGGCGAGAGATGTTGCAGGGTATGGCAATAGCTTCACCGCCTGCGTCTCGGAGGGCAGCAGCCCGTTCATTGCAGGCGTCAGATTTGCGCGAGGAGATCACGACTTTGGCTCCTTGATGTGCCATGTGCTCGGCAATGGAATAACCAATTCCTTTGCTTGAACCTGTAATAATTGCGACTTGATCGTTTAGTGAAAAAGGATCATGCATACTTAGCTCCAATGCTTAGAAATTTAGCCCGTCACCAAAGAGTGAAGCGGCGCGAACGAACTCCGAGATCTTAAAATAGACGGCTCGATGGATCCGCCACCAGACAAACCGCCTCCAATATCAGCGATTTACTGGAGCTATCTGGATCACATTCTCGCCTACAGTGGACCGTGCCAGAACCGCCGATTTGCTTGGCACACGTCGCACCACTGATCAGCACCCTCCAGTGTCACCCAAGGATCGTTCATCAATCCCAGTGTTGATCGATGAACGGATCTTGTCGGAAGTAGTAGAAGAGTGGCCGAAAGTGTGTTGCTCCTGGTGAAAGAACGACCAGGCTTGCCAAACGAGAAGGCAGAACATGGCGAATACGCCGGTCCAGGGATCAAGTCTGAAGGGTATTCTATCGATGGCGCTCGCGGCCATGATTTTGACCCTACACGACACGCTGACTAAAATTCTACTCGAGACCTATCCGATCAACCAGATCGTTTTGGTGCGGCAAGGCTTCAGTCTCTTGATCCTCGTCGTAGTAGTGCATGCGACTGTCGGTTGGAAGGGAGTAGGAGTCGTTAACAGAACCGCAGTTGCTTGGCGTGCCATCGCGTTCGCGGCAACCACAGTATTGATCGTCGCTAGTCTTAGCGTTCTGCCGGTTGCCATTGTCTTGGCATTGGTGTTCGCCAGTCCATTGATTGTGGCCGCTTTGTCAGTGCCCTTTCTTGGTGAGACTGTGGGTCGCCATCGTTGGGCGGCAATTCTTGCGGGTTTCATTGGAATCTTGATCATCCTGCGGCCCTTCAGCTCAAGCTTCGACATCCTCCTCGTCCTGCCGGTCGCCGCGTCAATCGCTGCCGGCTGCCGCGATGTCGTCACGCGGTGGGCAGGTAGAACCGACTCACCTTTGGCGATATTGTTTTGGTCAAATGCTGCCGCCGTAACTCTCGCGCTATTTACAGTATCATTTGGTTGGATATCGATTTCGGCAACACACCTTTTTCTTCTGTTAGTTGTCGCTGGGCTCAATACGGCGGCACATTTTCTGATGATTGTTTCACTGCGCCTGGCTGATGCGGCCCTCGTTTCGCCGCTTCGATACACAGCGTTGGTATGGGCAGTTATTCTTGGTTATCTAATTTGGGGCTACCTTCCGGACAATTGGACGTTTTTCGGTGCAAGCATCGTAATCTGCAGCAGTATTTATCTGGGTCTGCGCGAGGCGCGGTTACACAAACGCACATTCAGACGTGTTGTATGACAACCGCATCACCAGACGACGTGTTGCAGCGCCGCGCATTACTAAGGTAAATGGTCTGGCGGTGTCCAACCGGCAGCATCCAACGAAGGTGCAGCTTATGATTTCGGTTAGTACTCGACAAAGACAGTGTCACTTGACGTAAATCACTCTACGATGGAACCGGCGCCCTCCTGTCCAAAAGACCGGATTCTTTCAGTTCTTCCCACATGTCTGTTGGGATTTGGACCCGCATCCACTGATAAATTTGACGAAACTGCTCTGGGGAATTTGGACCGGGTATCACCGATACAACACTCGGGTGCCCAAAGGGAAACTGCAGCGCGGCTGCAGCCAATGGGACTTTATGGCTGGAGCAAATCTTCTCTATCCGGCCCACTCGTTCAATTATTTCCTCAGTTGCGGGCTGATAGCGATACAAGGCGCCTGGTATCGCGCCTGTCGCCAATATGCCAGACGCAAATGGCGCACCGATGACAATAGAGACACCACGCTCCTCACACAGCAGCAACTCCGCCTCAAGCATGTCCTGATCCGTGAGCGTGTACGGCATGGCCACAAGGAAAAAATCAATATCGAAGCGCTCCAGAAACCTCGGGATCATTCCTGTGTGATTGACCCCCGCCCCAATTGCACTAATTTCGCCACTTGCTCGCATGTCGGTGAGAGTCTGATAGCCAAGGCCGTCGTCAAGTTGACTGAGGCCCAGTTGTACACCCTCTTCATTTCTTTGATGGCGCGGATCAAGATCATGAATCAAGAGGGCGTCGATCTCAGTCATGCCGAGGCGCATCAGGCTTTGCTCATAGGATCTCAGCACACCGCTGCGCGTGTAGTCGAACTCCAAATCGAACTGAAATCCTCCCCGCCAGCGTGATTGATGAAATGTTGCGGGATCTGCCGGGCGCTTGTAAACACGCCCCACTTTCGTGGACAGCACGAACTGATCTCTCGGTTTGGTCCTCAGCACCCGCCCGACCCGATGTTCGCTCTTACCATTTCCGTACCAGGGCGATGTATCAAAATATGTCACCCCAGCACCGAATGCGCCTTCCAACGTCAATTCAGCCTGATGATCCGACGTAATATCGTTCGGGTCACCTAAAGTACCGCTGCCAAAACCGAGACTGGTTACAGTCATTGTGGTGGCAGCGACAGATGAACGTGCCAGTGGATCCATAGCTCTCTCCTTCGTCTTCCCGTGCAGATTTTGGAGGATTGTCGGCCAAGTTACTAGTCTTGGCCAGGTCACGCAAAATTTGGGTTGTTCGCTGTCGCAGGCTTAAGTGAGCGAAATATACTCCCGCCATAACCCGCTTCTTCGGGAATGCGGAGGACTTGTCCACCCTCTATCCTCTCTAGAGTAGGCAGAACCGTCACAACTGGACTTGCTGAAGCGTGTGCGATCGCCTCGGCAACTGTCCGACTTTGACCAACACGGGCAATATTGAGCCGGGTTGCAAAGACAAGCGTGCGCAGACCCGCATCTGCGTCGGTGAGTGCCCGCCCAGGACTAATCCAAATTGAGTCCACTGTTTCTCTACCGTCATGACCGAAAAGCTGATCTTCAGGCGCACGCGCCAAAAAGAAATGGGTGTCATAACGTTTCGGAAGTTGAACAGGCGTGATCCAATGGGCAAAATGCTGCAATTCGTCTATGGCCAAACGTAGGTTTTCCGATTGAAGTAGGTCATATACACTAATCTCTCCGCGTTCTAATCTGACCCGATAGGCATCCCCTAGAGCCGCGGCGGTCTGACCATCAACAAGTGACGTCTCACCACGACGCTTGACATAGAGCACTCCACACTCTTCGAAGGCTTCCCGGGACGCGGCCACTCGCAAAGCCAAAGCGTCATCGTTTAACCGTTCGCCACCGTCACATAGCGCTCGCAAACGGGGGTCGCGGTCGCCGGAGTTCAATGTACCACCTGGAAAAACAATGGCCCCCGAGGCAAACTCCACCTGTCGATTGCGCACCACCATGAAAAGTTCGAGCCCGTCGGTCCCATCTCGCGCCAATAATAACGTAGCAGAAAGACGCGGCGATGCTGGTTCCGTCATGGGGCCTCCTGTCCGCGCGATGGATTGTGTCCGTAGTTGCAATCTTTGAAACATATATATTTCATGATCGTGTCAAGACGGCAAATCACACCGAGGATAGGGAATCTTGACACTCCATGGCATAAATCCGTCACGAAAAATTCGCGTTACTAAAGACCAGCATTCTGATGTGAGAGAGACTTCATGGAACGAGAGTTCAAGCACCTTGAGATTACAACGTGTGCCTCCAAAATCCTTGTCATCGCGATGAACCGGCCGCAAGTCCTAAACGCAATGAATACGCAGATGATGCGCGAGTTGCGCGACGCTTTTCAAGAACTCTATATCGATCCGACCTCCACGAATTGCGTAATCCTAACCGGCACCGGTGAACGTGGCTTTTGTGCAGGAGCAGATTTAAAAGAACGCGACGGTATGAGCGACGCGATGTGGAAGCGACAACACGCCATCGTCGAGCAGATGATCCGTAGCATACATGACTGTCCTGTGCCGGTGCTTGCCGCTGTCAACGGCGTCGCCATGGGAGGAGGCTTCGAGTTGGCTTTGGCTGCCGACTTCATTTACGCATCTTCAATCGCGCGTTTTGCACTCCCTGAGGTAACTCGCGGCATCATGCCGGGCGCCGCTGGGCCACAAAACCTACCACGGGCTTGCGGGGTTCGGCGTGCTAAGGAAATTGTCTTGACGGGGCAGGTTTTTGACGCTGCAACCGCATTCGAATGGGGTATCGTCAATCGCGTATGTGCACCTCAAGACTTGCTGCAGGATTGCATTGATACCGCCAGTCTCATTGCTTGCAATGCTCCAATTGGTGTTCGCCAGGCGAAGAAGTCGTTAGACAAGGCGACAGAGCTTGATCGACATTCCGGATACGCCTTTGAAATCGAGGCCTACAATTTGACTATCCCGACGAAAGATAGATTGGAAGGCGTGCGGGCGTTCAATGAAAAACGTAAACCCGTGTTCAACGGACAGTAGACAGCGCAAGACGTCAAAATGAATCGATCGTGCTGAGATTTTGTTCGTAATGGAGACCAATGATGTTGAATTCGCTGAGCACCAACCTCTCGATGTCGATTGATGACGATTGGCAAGAAATACGAGAGGGTGTCGACCGCATTTGCGCTGCCTATCCAAATGAATACTGGATGCGCTTGGATTCAGAAGGCGCCTATCCAAGCTCGTTTGTCAACGCACTGACCGAAGCTGGCTATTTGGCTAGTTTAATTCCTGAAGAATATGGTGGTACCGGACTCCCAATCTCAGCCGCGGGTGCCATTCTAGAAACCATCCACACCACCGGTTGCAACGCGGCGGCTTGCCATGCCCAAATGTACACTATGGGGACACTATTGCGTCATGGTAGTGAGCACCAGAAAGAACGGTATCTGCCAGGTATCGCGACCGGGGATGTCCGACTTCAGGCTTTTGGGGTGACGGAACCAACGACGGGGAGCGATACAACCCAGCTTAAGACACGCGCTGTCCGCTTCAATGATCACTATATCGTCAATGGGCAGAAAGTATGGACAAGTCGTGCCTTGCACTCCGATCTAATGTTGTTGCTTGCACGCACTGCTTCTGCGGATGCTGTCGAGAGGCGGAGCGACGGCATGTCCGTCTTTATCGTCGACCTGCGCGAAGCAGTGGGCAACGGCATCGAAATCCGCAAACTTGATGCGGCAATTAACCATAACACGACAGAGGTATTTATCGAGGACTTGAAAGTCCCTGCGGAGAATTTGATTGGGGAAGAGGGCAAAGGATTTCGCTATATTCTAGATGGTATGAACGCCGAACGCATTCTCATTGCACATGAGTCGCTGGGCGATGCTAAATTCTTCATTCGCCGTGCAACGGACTACGCCAACGATCGCGTTGTGTTTGGGGCGCCTATCGGCAAAAATCAAGGCATTCAATTCCCCATCGCTCGTGCGTACGCCGAGACATGCGCCGCCGAATTAATGATCAAAAAGGCTGCCACCCTCTTTGACGCCAACCGAAGCTGCGGTGCTGAAGCAAATATTGCAAAACTTCTTGCGGCAGAGACTGCATGGCAAGCAGCTGAAGTCTGCATGCAAGTCTTTGGCGGATTTGCCTTTGCGCGTGAGTATGGGATCGAACGAAAATGGCGCGAAGCGCGTCTTTATCAGACGGCACCTGTCTCGACCAATATGATTCTCGCTTACATCGGACAACACGTCCTGGGGTTGCCGCGGTCATATTAACGCGACTTGGTCTTCTGATTCGAACCATGAATACGAGACCAAGAATACTGCGTCACACATACTGGTTCACACATACTGGGCCACACATGCTAGGGCCAAGAATATTGGGGGAGTGCAAGCCGTGTGAACGCCGGTTAGGATCGTTTGGCATAAACCTCTATCATAATTTGCCCAGTGGCCTCTCTGAAACAGGGACCCCATGACTGACATGGCGCAGACGGCTCACTCACATCGCAATCTCCTATTCATGCGTTTTGTGTTGTTCAACGTAGGCGCAACAGCCTTAGCCGTGGCAGCCTATTTCCAAGGCTGGCTGGACGGGCTATTTTTGGAGAATATTTGGATTGCCGCGCTCGGGATTTTTGTCATCTTCCTTTACGGATTGGGGCTTTGTGGGCTCAAAATCTGGCAAACAACGATGGCCCTCAACTCGGTTCGGTCAGGGTCATTCGGCCCCGGGTCGCGCGCTCAGAATTATCTAGAAACAACAGATTTCAGCGATCCAGACAATCGCGTGGTGCAAGTCAATCTGCTGCGCTTGCGTTTGACCCACAAAATCTCTGTCGTCAAACAAATCGCCAACATCCTGGTTTTTCTTGGCCTGATCGGTACCGTTGTTGGTTTCATTATGGCTTTGTCCGGCGTCGACGCCAAAACTGCGGCTGAGACCGCGCATGTTGCCGGCATCATTAGGAAATTGATCGAGGGCATGTCAGTGGCGCTCTACACGACCCTCCTGGGCGCTGTCCTAAACCTTTGGCTCTCAATAAACTACCGCCTGCTGGCGACTGGAACGGTTAATCTGCTGGGCGCCATGATCGAGTACGGGGAACTCCATGGACGGTCTTGAAGACCTTGAAGACGTTGGAACAGATACCGTCTTCCGCGACGTTATCCTACTCGCGCTCATTGGTTTTGTCGCCATGGTTGTCATGCTGCTCCCGCATATCAATCAAGCTCAGGTGGACGCACAAGACTACAAGCCCCCCGGCAACGTCATCGTTGAAATGCACTGGCCAAACGATAAGCCTTTCGACGTGGATCTGTGGGTTCAGGGTCCAGGAGCTGGTCCGGTGGGCTTTTGGAACAAAGGCAATGAGATCTTCAACCTCCTTCGCGACGACCTTGGGACAGAAGGGGACGCGACCAATCTCAATTACGAGGTTGCTTACAGTCGGGGCATTCCTGCCGGCGAGTACATCGTCAATACCCACATGTACGGCTACATTCCATCCGGTGCGGTCGTCCCCGTCAAGATCGTGGTAAGCGTACGCTCCAAATTCGAAGCCACGCAACAACTGCTTCAGAGCAGTGTGATCCTAACCCACCAAAATCAGGAACGAACGGTATTCTCGTTCCGACTGACCGGTGAGGGGGAACTGGTCGACGAGAGCGTTTCCACCCTGTATAGGCCGCTTATCACTGGATCTCCCAAATAAGTAGTCGCGGTTTTAAAAGAGGACTGGCCCATGGATCCCATGATTTTTCTCTTTGCGGCAGCTATAGGTATTGTCTTCTTGTTGGCAAACATCGCGATCTGGTCGCCGCGGCAGTATTGGATTCGCTGTCTTGCCCTGAGCCTAGCGATGCTGACGATACCGCTGTGTTACCTGGCCTTCGCAGGTCTCTTGTCGAAGCCCAAGCCGCAACGGCTCGCGTGGTTCGAGCGTTCAGTTGGTTCCGCACAACTGCTGGGCGCGAGCTTTTCCGAGGGTAAAGCCATCTACTTATGGCTTCGACTGAGCGGCATGAGCGAACCGCGCTACTATGCGCTTCCTTGGAATCGAAAGGCCGCAGAAACGCTTCAGGACGAAATTGAAGAAGCCGCCCGACAGAACGGACAACTGATGGTTGTCAAGCCATTTACGAATGATATGTACGCCCAAGACGGGGGACTGAATATCCGTATCGTACCGCCGCCAACCTTACCCATGAAACCTCCGCGGTTTCCGGACCGCATCCTAAATCCGCGATCAACTGACATCTAATTTCGATCGCGCGTGGTATGCAGCTTTTGCGTTATTCGTGTTGGGGCCCCGCCACTTCCATAGATCCACATTTCATTAATCAAATGGCAGGTCCATGTCCTGCATCGGTTCTCTTCGCGCAGAAGCACGTATGTTGTTTGCCGAAGTGATGGAGACGTTCGAACAACTGGAATTCATATCGCCAAATATCACCGGGCCGCGTTCGCTTAACTATGTCAAGAGCAGCAAGACACCCAAACCAGTCACTCGCCCCGAACCGCCAGGCTCCATAAGGGTCCTGATATTTGTTGGAGCCCTTATTCACACTTTCGCGAACCGTTGGGAGCCCGCACCGGCGATCATTGGGAGCGCAGACGGGGATCCAGGGAGTCGCGCACCGCATCCCCAAACATGTTGAATCCAAAGACCGCAAGCGTTATCGCAAATCCGGGCCAAATGGCCACCCACGGCGCGCTTTCTATGTAATCTTGGGCGTTGCGCAGCATCAATCCCCATGCCGGAGTGGGCTCCTGCACGCCCAGGCCGAGAAACGACAATGATGCCTCAAGCAGTATCGCTTGCCCCACCGCTGCAGTTAGCATGATCAAATAGGGAGCCATTACATTTGGAACCATGTGGCGCATAATGATTCGTGTATTGGAGAACCCATTCGCCCGCGCCGCATCGATATACGGTATTTCGCGAATGGCCAGCGCCGACGAACGCACGACACGTGCGCAACGGGGAATGAAGGGCAGAGTAATAGCAGCGATGACATTGTGTGTCGCGGTGCCTAAAATCGAAACGATGGCCAGCGCAAGAATTATGATCGGGAATGCCATGAAGATATCCATGACCCGCTGAAAAATCAGGTCAAAGCGACCTCCGAAATACGCACTGGCGACACCTAAAACTAATCCGATAGTCGAACCTATGATGGCAGATGTCAGGCCCACGAATAGCGCAGTGCGCGCGCCGTACATGATCCGCGTGAGCACGTCGCGTCCAAATTCATCAGTGCCAAGGAAGTGGTCCGCGCCGGGTGGCACCAACATTGACTCGAATGAATTGGCTTCCGGGTCCAAGCTACTAAGAAAAGGCGCGAAAATAGCAACCACGATCATCAATAAGACGATGAGGATACCAGCCGAACCCAACGGTTGCTTGCGCAGAAAACGGAGCAACCCCTTGAGCGGCCCTGCTCTCTCACGAAGGTCTTCCAGCTGATCTATTTGTGTGTCAACGGTTGCCATGCTCCCGCTCCTCAGCTGTAGCGTATGCGTGGATCCAGCCAGGCATACATCACGTCCACGACGAAGTTAGTGAATACAAAAATTGCCACTACCAGCATCACCAGATATTGGGTCATTGCAAAGTCCTGATTGGTAACGGAATCGACGAACAACCGTCCGAGCCCGTTCAGATTGAAGACCTGCTCCGTAACAACCAGTCCTCCCATTAGAAAAGCAAACTCGATACCAATCACGGTTACCACTGGAAGCAACGCATTGCTAAGGGCATGCCGATTTATGATGACTTTTTCGAGCAGACCCTTGGCCCTTGCTGTTCGAACATAGTCTTCTCGCAATACCTCCAACAACGTCGAGCGCGTCATGCGTGTTGCTACTGCCGAATATCGATATCCGGTTGCAACAGCAGGCCAAAAGAGTTGCGAAAGGTTGTGCCAAGGGTCCTCCCAGAATGACCGAAACTCGATCGGAGGCATCCAAGCCGTGCCAAACCAAGACTGCGTGAACGTTAGCAAACCGAGAATGATTAGAATGCCAAGCCAAAAGGAGGGTATAGCAATGCCAGCGATCGAAAACGTCCGAACAACGTAATCAATCCACGTATTTTGATACACGGCTGACAGCGTGCCCAGTGGAAGCGCAATAATGATTGAGGTTAGAGTGGCCATGATTGCCACCTGCAACGAAAGTTCAAACCGCAAGCCGATCTCGAGAACAATCGGACGACCGGTCCACATTGAGTTTCCGAAGTTGAACGTAGCCATGCCGTAAAGGAATTGGCCGAATTGGACCAACAATGGCTGATCGAGACCGAGTTCCTTGCGACAAATATCAATTTGAGCCTGATCGACGTATAGGCCAGTTCCAGCTAGCCTCAACTCACAGACATCTCCAGGGATGGCCCGGAGAAGAAAGAATACGAATACTGCTGCCCCGACCAATGTCGGGATCATCAGCAGTAGCCGCTTAATCACGTATTGCCACATGGTTCGTTGCCAACCCTATGGATGTTAGAAACCGGTCTCGTTGCGCAATCGTTGCTTGAGGTGGGTAACCCCCACCAACTATTGCGCGTTGGGAACATCCGGCTATGCCGGCACTGTCGCTGAAAAATTGCGGGAATTCTTCCAGCGACAGTTGATTGACGTGTCTACTTGTCCAGCCAAATATTATCGAGGTGCTGGTTCAAGTAGTGGCTCGGTGACGTTTTCCAGCCTTTTACATAGGACCTATAGACGTTGATCCGGTTCCACCACAATGTGGTTAAGGCATGCGCTTCGTCACTCAACGCACGTTTTTCGAGTTCACGCATTAAAGTACGCTGCTCGGCTTCGTCGCCTGACCGTAGCATTTTGTCTCGAATCTGGTCTGGAACTTCATCAGTGCAACTGGCGTAATTGTTACCCGACGAGCACAAATACTTCGATACGTCAGCTATGGGATTAACGACGCTCTGACAGTTTGCATCTGTTGAAACATCGAAATCTTTGGTCTGGCGCAGACGGGCATACCACTGGCCCGATGGCACAGCGTCTTGCCGCGCCGTAACACCGATTTTCTTCCATTGGTCAATGGCCCAAGTCCCAACGACCTTATAGGGCTGGTCGACAGCGCGATTCGTAAGAGTAAACTTCAAATTCGATGCACCGGCCTCTTTGAGAAGTTTCTTTGCCAGTTCACGCGACTTGTTGACGTCAGTCCAGTAACCTTCCAGTTGGGTCAGCTCGTCCTTGGTTGCTGCGAGCGGATGCTTCGGAAACACAACGCCTCCGACTGAGCGGACAATGGCGATGCGAGAGAGGTACCGAGAACCACCCCAACGATCGATGGCCAAGTTCAATGCGCGTCGTACGCGAGGATCATCAAACGGCTTCTTTTTCTGGTTGGGGATGAGCAGCAGACCGCAGTTCCAATCGCCCTCCTGGACAGACACTTTATCGCCTAATGCCTTGACGAGATCGTCACGCGCTTTTGGCGGAAAGCCGCGAAACTCGATCGCGGCTCTATCCCCGCGGATAGCTTGCAGGCGAAGCGCCATCTTCGGGGCGGAAATAGCCGTGTAGCCGTCAAGAAATGGCTTGCCGCTATGATGATAGTCTTCATAGCGCACACCTTTGACGAATGCGCCGGGCTGGTGCTCAACGAACTTGAATGCTCCCGTGCCATTTACGTTGCTCTTATGCCAAGTGTAACCCTTTTCATCCAAGTCCTTTTTGGCATAAACAAAGTTAAACGGCATCGCCACGGCTGGCATGAATGCACCGGAAGGGAACTTCAATTTAAAAACGACAGTAGTTGCGTCTGGTGCCGTAACTGACTCCACCATCGCAAAGAAAGCTTTGCGAAGGCTAACCACGCCTTCCGGCGGAGATAT
>JBPCWA010000611.1:0-4630 GCA_051009975.1 Hyphomicrobiaceae bacterium | reverse complement strand
CCCGTGCCGTCAACGCCCCTGGAACCAGACACGGCAACTGCAGCCTGCTGTGGGCCGGCACCTGCAGCGAAATCCGAAAAAGTTCCAGTCGGCGGTTGCTGCGGCTAAACCAATTTGGGATTCCCAGAAGCCTTTGCGAATGCCCTAGAAGATGCAGTCGAGACTTGGAGTGGCAATGCACGACCGGTTCATACAAATGGGCCATAATCGGCCATTGCTGGTTCCCACGTTGAGCGATAAGATACAGCTTTAATGACCGTTAGCACACATATCATGTTTCAAGATGGCAATGCTCAAGCAGCGCTTGACTTGTACGCATCGGTCTTCACTAAGTTCAAAGTCGTTTCGATGGAGAAGTATGGCTCCGACAGTGGCAACCAGACCTCATAAAGATTGCTGAGATTGAGTTCGACGGCCAGCGGCTGATAGTCATCGACAGTCCGATGCGCCATGAGTTTGACTTTACTCCGTCCGTATCCTTGTTCGTCAATTTTGGCGTTGCTGCTGAGCTAGATCGAGCTTTCGGAAAGCTGGCAGATGGCGGGACCATCTTGATGCCGTTGGACGACTACGGTTTCAGCCTGAGGTTCGGATGGCTATCAGATGCTTTCGGCGTGTCATGGCAGCTCAATCTGCCAAAGGCTCAGTGACCGAGCAGGTTCACTCAGGTGATTGGCACCATCATCCTGCTACGGCAGAGCACCGCTCAGCAGTGGACTCCGACGGCTCACCGTGAGTTCAAATCTTGGGGCCATCATCGCCCGTGGTCGCGGTTCATGGTGCTGCAGCACACATACGTAGCGAGGTCCAAATCTCAGATTTCCCGTGGCTGGATTCGCTGGATTCTAAATCTATTCGCACCAAGCGAGCATTGCGCATATCGAGTGGCAGTTGAAAGGCTGATTGTATGCTCGACTACAACTGCCGCGAGATCAGCCATCGCAGGTGTTCCATGAATGGCCGGCCCTCGAACTGCGCGTGGGTCTCGATCGGCTCCGTCCGAATGTCATCGAAATGGGAGTCGAGCACTGTTGCGCGCTCGTGGGCGAGCGGCGGCTTACAGTAGCACAGCTCCGTCCATTCAATCTCACCTTCTGCGTTGACCACAGCACGCTGCATCGACGCAGTCAACTCCTGCCCGTCGGGACGTTGCTCGCCAATCGTACCATCGCTGAGCTTCCGAAGAAGATCCTCAGCAGTATCAGCTCGAAAACTGGCTTGAACATGATAGATCATCGTTACTCTCCACTACTTTTTATCGTCATAATTACGTAAGGGCGCAGAATGATCTGCAATGAAATGAAGCTGCCATTGGCACTACCTTCGACCCGATAAACCCACTTGGTCCTAGTTGTAAGGAAACTCCTCCTCGGTCGGCATGAGCACAAGCGCAGCCATGGCGATCACCGCCAAGATTGCGAATGGCAGGCACGCAACAAATACCAAATAAGCTACGTCAGCGGCCGCTGCCGGCGACTCCATGGCCACAAGGCCCGAAGCATTGGCGATAATGCCTACGTAAGCTGCGCCAAGGGCATAGCCCAGTCTCTGCACAGTCGGAATGGCTCCGGAAATCCGCTGGACGTCACTCTTGTCGGCCAGTGCAGTTGTGCGCCTTAGAATGAACGTCCATGCCATACCGAAACCTCCGCCTTCCATCGCGGCGAAGGCTGCGATCAGCCATATCGGGCCGTTTGGCACTGCATAGACGAACCCGACAACGCTGAGTGTTACAAGCATCGTGCCGAGCGCGATCATCGCACGATCGAAGCGCTCTGGCGAGCCGCTGACCAGAAGGGCCATGATGGTCCATCCGACAGACGAACAGGCAATGATATAGCCTGCAATCAGAGCCGATGCATTGTGGATCGCAGTGACCAACAATGGTCCGAAGGCCAAAATTGCAATCGACGCGATAGTAAGAGACATGACCAGAATCAGGGCGGCACCAGTTGCACGTCGAATGTCGTAGGGAAACAAGGGCAGAAGGCGGTTCTCACCCGCACGCCCGTCAAGCCAAAGGAAGACGGACAGACAGATCAGGCCGCATGCCACGAGAGTTGCAGTGCGCATCAGGGAGATCTCAATACCGCCGGAGGCAACCAGGATCACCGCGAGACAGAGAACCGCAAGACGTCGCAGCGGAAAGACGGGAGCAACGGTGCTCGCTCGCGCTAGCCCCGCGTCGCGTCGCAAAATGATCCAGAGTGCCAAACCGAATGCTTGAAGGGCGAAGAAAACGAAACCCCAACGCCACGTTGCGTACTCGACAAAAAATCCGCCTATCAGCGGTCCTGTGAAAGCGGACGCTCCCCAAAACGTTGACACTACCGCCATAGCGCGGGCGGTATAGCGGCGCGGAAAGATTACGCCGACGGCGACCAGGGCCATCGCGACCAGACCGCCACCGCCAAGCCCTTGCAAGGCGCGCCCTACCAGAATCTGGGGCATAGTCGAACCCACTGCGCTAACGACACAGCCCAAACCAAACAGGACGGCAGCGCAGCTCATTGGACCGCGCAGGCCGTATCGCATCGTCAGCAACGCACTGGCCGCGCCGGCGACGATGGAACCGATTTCGTATAGCGAAATTGACCAGCCTACGAGAGCTGCTCCACCGACCGTCGCCACAATGGCGGGCAGCATCGTGGCCACGATCAGACTGTCAGCCGCGTGCAGCCAGACAGCAAGACTCACCAGGATCAACGAGGGAGCATGGGAGCTGCTCAGAAATTCCCGCCAGGATACGAACGTCTCGGTATCCAGCTCGGAGGCGGTCTCGACTTTCGCCATGGTCATCATCCTTTGACGACCATCCTGGTAAGACCTAAACATTGGTTGAGGTCAAGGAGGTTTCTTTATCAATGCCGAAAACTTACTTACTGGTAGGTGATGTCGCTCGCCGCAGCGGATTGCCGGTTTCGACGCTCCATTTCTACGAGCGGAAAGGTCTGATTGCATCGGAACGAAATGCTGCCAATCACCGGGTCTATCGGCGCGATATCCTGCGCCGTGTGGCGGTGATCAAGATAGCTCAAAGCGTCGGCATTCCACTATCCAGAATAACCAAAGCACTCTCCCACCTTCCACTCGAGTCGACGCCGGATTCGGATGATTGGGCACGGATATCGGAAGCCTGGCACGACGATCTGACACGCCGTATTGAACTCCTGACCGCGCTACGCGACAAGATGGCAAAGTGCATCGGGTGCGGATGTCTGAGCGTGAAGGGATGCCCGCTTGTAAACAAAGACGATCAATTGGCAAAGGGCGGCCCAGGCGCACGCCTTATTGAGCATTAGGCAGCATGACAGCTCGAGACTCGCCAATAGCGACGAAGCTCGATTCCGCGTTCATTTGCGTGGGCGGGTTATCGGGACCGGGCACCAAAGAGTACAGCGCGAATTTGTACCTGCTCAGGGCAGAAGTGGGTCAGAATTGCGAGTTCAAATCCGAGTGGGCCATTTGCTGTCGTGGCAAATCGGTGACATGTCGCAAATGTGGACCAAATGCCATTAGCGCTACGCTGAGTTTCGGACGACTGGTGGCTCCGGCGCAACGCACTGCGTCCGACCGATGACTAGTGGGAAATGATCAAAAAGGCGACATCCAATCAGAGAGCGCACTGGTTCTGTACAGGCTTTGCTTGGCCGTCGGATTGGCCTCAAAAGCGGTCGCAGAATTCTCATCTTTCGGTTGATCCAATAGAGCCAGCAATTGCCGGTCGAATTTGGGGATAGCCGAATTGCGCTGACCAAAAGAACATTAGGTCGTTCCCCGTTCGAATACAGGTGGTATGCTGTCCATCATGGCGCACGATACCGCAAACAAGAACCCTCCTCCGGACCTCTGGTCTGGGCAAATCCTGCACTTCGCCTGTTTGGCTGTTTTGCTCGCGGCGCTCGCGTTGGTGTGGACGACCTTAGGACAACCGTTCTCATTCGCATTTTGGACCGCCGCGGCATTTCCAATTCTGCACCAGATTTTCGTTTGGCTTACGTGGCGGCTCGAGTTGCGAACTTCGGTTGTCAGCAAAACGATCGGCTTTGAAGGTTACCTTGTAGCATTCTTCGTATTGTTTGCCGGTCGCTTCGTTGCTCTCGCTGTGTTGGGATGGTTGGACCGTGGCAGTCTCAACTTGAGCCCGGTCGCTCAAGTCGTGATCACGACCGTACTGGCCTTGCCTGGCCTCTATGCCATGTACAGCGTACAGCGATATTTCGGCATGGCGCGCGCGGCGGGCGCCGACCACTTCGAGGAACGATATCGCAGCATGCCGCTCGTCAATGAAGGCATATTCCGCTTCACCAGTAACGGTATGTACCTCTATGCGTTCTTTTTGTTCTGGGCCATTGCGGTTGGCTTCAACTCGCTGGCTGCACTCGTCGTTGCAGCGTTCAGCCATGCCTATATTTGGGTCCATTTCTTCGCCACCGAGAAGCCAGATATGGAATTCCTCTACGCCTCTAAGAAGGCTGAATGACGGAATGCTTGATGGGGCAGTTCAGGCGGCCAATCTCGGCTTCCAGGGCGAATGCGTCCTTCGTGGACGGCACGCCATTGATTCTACGCTGAGGTTCGGACCACTGGTGGCTCCCGCGCAACGCAGTGCGTCCGACCGATGACTGGT
>JBPCWA010000610.1:0-3217 GCA_051009975.1 Hyphomicrobiaceae bacterium | reverse complement strand
TGGCGATCCGGTATTTGGATAGACTGCTCGAGACAATATCGAATGTCTTCCTGGTGCTGGCTAATCTTTGCCTGGGCCTGATGCTGCTTGGGACGTTCGCGACGATTGTGCTGCGCTTGTTCGGGGTATCCTTTTATTGGATCTGGCCTTGGACAATGCAGTTTTTCGTGTGGATGTCATTTGTCGGCTTCTTCGTCGTGTACCGCCTGGGAAAGGATATAGCCGTCGACTTTTTGGTTATCCGCATCGGACCTGCCGCCCAGAAACTGACACGTTACGCCGTCCCAGTGCTCATCATCGTAATTATGGCGGTGATGTTGCGGGAGATGCCGACCATTTTTGAGAGCCAAGTCGGTGTCATCGATGGGGTTGTAACCCCGTGGGGGGAGCTGGAGCGCTATACTTTGTCGGTACCGCTTGCCGTGTCGTGCTTCCTAATTCTCCTGAACGCCATCCTCGATATCATGAAGGCCGTGGCCGGCCTTCCTGAGCCGGTACCTTCGCATCTGACTGATCCGGACACCTAGATCATGTTCATCTTGCTGTTCATCGGCTTCATCATTCTCATCCTCATGCGCGTGCCTGTGTCCATGGCGATCGGCGCGGCGGTACTGTTGACGTTCGTTACGAGCGAATTCTCTGATTCACTTTATATCGTGCCGCAACAGATCCTGGAGGGCGTCAACAAACCGTCTTTGGCCGCTGTTCCATTCTTCATCATGGCCGGTAACCTCATGAATGTGGTCGGCATGACCGATCGGATATTCAATTTCGCCAATGCACTTGTTGGACATTTTCGAGCAGGACTAGCGCAGGTCAATGTCCTGTCGTCGATGATATTTGCCGGTGTCTCGGGCGCCGCGGTTGCCGATTGCGCGGGACTGGGCGCGATCGAGATCAAGGCCATGCGCGAGCGCGGTTACAAGGCGGAATTCGCGGCCGCTGTTACCGTCTGCTCGGCTGTTGTTGGACCCATTATTCCGCCGTCCATTGGTCTCGTTATCTACGCATTCCTGGCTCAGCAGTCCGTCGAGCGAATGTTCCTTGCTGGCATCATACCTGGTCTGATTGTCGGCCTTTCGTTGATGGCTTTTAACCGGCTCCTGGCTATCAAACATGACTTTCCAACTCAAGAGAAAGCGTCCTGCGCGGAAGTTCACAGGGCTGCCTTCGACGGCATTTTGGCTCTTATTGCGCCGGGCATTATTCTAGGCTCCATCCTGGGCGGTTTCGTTACAGCAACTGAAGCCGGGGTACTTGCCTGCGTCTATTCCATGGCACTCGGGATGTACTACAGAACATTGACTTTCGAGCGCTTCTGGCAGGCGCTGACCGACAGCATGCTAATGACGTCGGTGATAATGATCATCATTGGTTTTTCGATCGCCATGGGTTGGTTGTTGGCGATCGAACAGGTGCCGCAAAGGATCGGCGACGCTGTCTTCGCGATAACCGAATCCCGAGCTGTCTTCTTGGCCATGATGCTGGTCTTCGTCATTTTGGTCGGTTGTGTCGTCGAGGGTGTACCGGCGAAGCTCATGCTGGTCCCGATGCTGCTTCCGGTGATCGACAGCTTTGGGATCGACCGGGTGCACTTCGGTATCATCATTCAGCTCGGCTTGCTTATCGGGATTGCCACGCCACCGATGGGTATCGGGCTCTACATCATGGTTGAGGTCGGCAAGGTACCGTTCGAGCGCGTCACGTTGGCGGTGATTCCATTTCTGGTACCGCTGATGTTGGTTTTGATCCTAATAACCTACGTTCCCGAACTCACCCTTTGGCTTCCCAACCTCGTTCTCGGTCCCGACCTGCCTATCAGATGATCGCATTCCGCCTGGGTGTAACATTAACAAGCGGCAGCGCCGATCAGGCACCAGATAACTTCGCCTCAACTTTGTCCGACGCGCCGGAGAGAGTGCCCAGGCGCTCGCCAGCCAACAGTCGCTTATGAGATGCCGGCTCCGCACTCTGTTTGGCAAGTGCCCAATCAATATCCGCCATTGCTTCGCCGGGCGGCATGATCAACACACCGGAAAAATCGGCAATCACCAAGTCGCCGGGATTGACAACCGCTCCACCGATGCAGACCGGAACGTTGAAACTTCCGCCAATGTCATACAAGCGAGTGGTGATCGGCGAAGTGCCGCGACACCAGACGGGAAGTTCATACTGTTCGATCTCCGGGGTATCTGTGCAAGGGCCATCAATCACCACACCAGCGCACTTCGTCGCCATGATGGCTGCGGCGACACCGCCGCCCAGGCAAGCATGTTTGTGATCACCCAATCGATCTACACACAGTACATCTCCAGGGCGGAGAAACTGAATGACATGATGCAAGAGTGTCGAGTCCTGTCCGGGAAGAGCAAGCGTTACGGCTGTCCCGGCTATCGTACTGCGCTTACCGAGCACGTTTTGAATCGCGCAATCAGCGAAACCCATGTGGCGGATATGGCCGACAGTAGCGGTTTCCGTGCGCGATCCCCTTTCGATCAATTCGGGATCGACCTGTCGGGGCATCGCATTGATGACATAGGCCATTGTGTCTGTACTCCGATCAAAAAAACTGACTCGCTTGGCGATGTTATTGGTCGAACCGGCGCGCGAATTCACTCTTGATCGCCGCGTACGTCCGACGGCGGTGACCGCTCATGATCGATAAGGTTGTCTGCACGTCTCTGGCAATTGCGCTTTCCATAAGTCGCCGATGCTCATCTTCAATTTCGCGGGCAACCTTTTTGGTGATCTTCGAGCGCGGGGTCATGATCCGTCGATAGCGTTCCAGATGGCTGGTCAATTGATCCATGAAGCGCAACTGCCAGCGTGAACCGCAGGCACTCAAAAGGGCATAGTGGAAGGTGCGATGGCGCAGCTCCCGTTCCTCGTCCGCCGCCGGGTCACACACCAGACCGGGTGGCGACGAAGTTTTCCTCATCTTGTGATAACTGGCGACGATCGCGGCTTCCCAGTCGTCGTCGCCACTGGCAACGGATAGTTTCAGTGCCCGCGCTTCGAGATGATCACGCATGTCGACCAGCTGATCGAAATCGGCCTGGGATATTTCTGAAACGCGAAACCCACGTTTGCCTTCAGCAGTTACATAGTACTCCGCTGCAAGTCGGGCGAGGGCTTCGCGCAGAGGACTGACACCGGTGCGATAATGAGCCTTCAACCACTCGGTGCGCAACGGCTGGCCTGGAGCCAGGCTGCCGCT
>JBPCWA010000609.1:0-21425 GCA_051009975.1 Hyphomicrobiaceae bacterium | reverse complement strand
GCGATCGATTCACACGGGTTCTGCAGGGACACATATCGATCGCGACGGCTGTGTTTCCCGAGGGAACGCGCGGCGTCGACCTTGATCCGTTTGCGCGCCGCGCACTTTGGAACGTCGGTCTCGATTACGATCACGGAACGGGACACGGAGTGGGCAGCTATCTGTCAGTGCATGAAGGCCCCCAGTCGATTTCACGACGCAGCATGGTAGTTCTCCGGGCCGGAATGATACTGTCGAACGAACCAGGCTACTATCGAGAAGGCGCCTTCGGCATAAGGATAGAAAATTTGGTTATCGTCCGGCCTGCGCGGAAGCCAACCGGCGGAGAAAGATCGATGTTCACGTTCGAAACGGTTACACTTGCGCCAATTGACCGCAGGCTGATTAAAATAGAGATGCTCACGAAAGACGAACGTACTTGGCTGAACGATTATCACAGTCGCGTATTAAACGCGATCGGCCCGAAGCTCAGTGGCCAGGATCGCACCTGGCTCGAGGCCGCGTGCGAACCGTTTTGACGCGAGCTCACGAGCCTTAGAAAATTCAGCGTTCAATGACCACCGACGACGCATTGGTTCTAGAGATTCTAATGCACCACTCATCACTCACTCATCCCTCACTCATCACTCAGTTTTGCCAAGCATCTTGTCTGCAATCTCGAAGACATCACGAGAGAGGCTAGGTGTCTTGGAAAGGCGTGCCAATATCGCCTGTGCTTGCTTCCGCCGCCCCAATTCCATCGTACGCCATGATCGAAACGCGGCAAGCAACCGTGCAGCAATCTGCGGATTGACCTTGTCGAGGGCAAGAACCTGCTCGGCAACGAAGTGATAACCGGCACCGTCGGAGCGATGAAATTGCGACGGGTTCTGCGTCGCGAAGGTTCCGATCAGAGCTCTCACTTTGTTCGGGGTCGTCATTGCAAACTTAGGATGCCCCAAAAGAGATTTCACTCGCGCTAATGTGCTGCGGGCTGGCACCGCCGCCTGCACGCTGAACCACGTATCTACGACCAAGTGGTCGTGTTGCCAACGTTGATAAAATCGCTCCAGAGCTTTATCTCTTGCCTGCCCGCCCGATGCTGCGAGCAAATGAAGCGCGTGTGCTTCATCCGTCATGCAGCTTGCGCCTGCGAAGTGACTGCACAATCGCTTGCGATCCCGGCTAGAGCCTCGAAATGTCAAGAGTGTTAGCGCTGCGTTCCGCAACGACCGTCGCCCAGCACTCGCGGCATCCGGTGAAAATTCTACAGCGACTTGTGTTTGATCCATCAGCTGTTCCAGCGCGCCACCGAGTGCCCGCGCCACTGTTCCACTGAACAGTTTTCGAGCTTCCAAAATCGCGTCTGGGTTCACATTTCTTCCTACTTCGCGAGCGATATCATTTTCGCTTGGAACTTTGAGAAGTTCGGCAAGATACGCATCGTCCAAGACAGGATCAGACAAGGATACTTCCAAAGCACGCGCATATCTTTCAATACGAGTGCGCAACGGCTTGTGATCTCTCGCGCGCACTAACCGGGTGAGAATGCGCGTGGCATAGTCGTTTGCCGCTTGCCATCTAGCGAACATATCAGAGTCGTTGACCATAAGGAATGCGAGGTCGCGTTCACTCTGCTTTGCGGTCAACTTCACAGGTGCAGAAAAGCCGCGCAAGTAGGACGCCACCGGGCGGGAAGCGATTCCACTAAAAGTAAACCTTTGCTTGCGACGGGTTACTTGAAGGACGCCATCGGGGAATTCCGTTCCATCGCTAAGCTGCAGAGGTATATCGTCCCCAGCCTTGTTGAGCAGACCGAACTTCAAGGGAATATGCAGCGGCTTCTTCTTCGCCTGCCCAGGCGTTGGAGGAAGGATCTGTTCAACGGCCAGCTGGGCGGTCCTCTTTTCCCGGTCGAACGTCAATTGGCAGGATAGTTCTGGCGTACCCGCTTGCTGATACCATATCCGAAATTGCCCGAGATCTAGGCTGGTCGCGTCCTCGAAACAATCGATAAAATCCTCCACAGTCGCAGCATCGCCATCGTGGCGATCGAAGTAAATATCCATTCCGTTCCGGAAGCCTTCAACACCACAAATGGTCTGAAGCATGCGAACTAATTCTGCCCCTTTCTCGTAAACAGTGGCCGTGTAAAAGTTGTTGATCTCTATATAACTGGATGGGCGAACGGGATGAGCCAATGGCCCGGCATCTTCGGGAAATTGGTGTGCTCTTAGCTGGCGAACGCTCGCGATACGTTCGACTGCTCTGTCTCGCTCATCGGCAGTAAACTCCTGATCCCGAAATACCGTTAGACCCTCTTTCAGGCATAGCTGAAACCAATCACGACACGTAATGCGGTTTCCGGTCCAGTTATGAAAGTACTCGTGCGCGACTACGGACTCGATCGCCAAGTATATCATATCCGTAGCAGTGTCCGGAGATGCGAGTATCAATCGATCATTGAAGATATTGAGCCCCTTATTCTCCATCGCTCCCATATTAAAATCCGAGACAGCAACGATATTGAAGACATCCAGATCGTATTCTCGACCAAATCGTTCTTCGTCCCAGACCATTGAGCGCTTGAGGCAGTCCATTGCCCAAGCGCAGCGGTTTTCCTTGCCGGGCTCGACGTAAATGCGAAGTTCAACAGGGCGATCGGACGCAGTCTTGAATCTGGCTCGAACGTACTTCAAGTGACCGCCGACTAGCGCGAAGAGGTAGCTCGGTTTTGGATGCGGATCCTTCCAGACAGAGAAGACACGCCGACCGCCATCCAGCCTTCCTGTCTCGATCGGATTGCCATTTGACAGCAGTGTCGTAGCTTCCGTCCGATCGGCCTCGATACGCGTCGTATAGGTCGCAAGCACATCGGGACGATCAAGGAAGTAGGTAATACGCCGAAACCCTTCAGCTTCACATTGCGTACAGTAAATGCCGCGGGAACGATACAGACCCTGCAGAGCAGTATTCTCATCTGGGTTAATGAGCGTTGTTATCTCGAGACGAAATGCGTCAGTGGGCACGTCATGAATACTCAGCGCGGAGTCTGTCTTCGAATACAGATCTGCGGAGAGCGTTTTGCCGTTCAGTTTGATAGCCTTCAGATCGAGGTGTTCACCATCCAATTTTAAGCTACCTGACGAGGTGGCTGCATCGGGGTTATGTCTTATCTTGAGCCGTGACGTGACTGTAGTTGCAGTCGGATGCAGATTGAAGTTCAGATCAACATGGTCGATCAGGAATGCGGGAGGCTCGTAGTCTTTGAGGCGGATTGGTCGGGGCGTAGTGGTTTTCATGCGATGGGCTCGTCCGGCTAACGATGCAGAAATAAGGCTCTTGTCGAGCAGGTCTAGGTCGTCGCGAGCGTAATGTCACGGCAGCTTATGGCACTAGTTGTGGAATGTGCCCTCCCTGTCTGGCCATCGGCTGCACACAACCCTGACTCTATTTTCATTTGGCTGCGGCATGATCGGCCGTAAGGCACTCGATTGCCAAGACCACCAAGTTCGCTCGGCACTCAAAGGCAGCACGCGGAACAACGTCGTGTCTGGCTGAATATCGGCACCGAAACTACTGCGCGCCGCTCTACACTTCGAAGTCATTACGATCGGCGCAACCAGGCCCCAGCCAATTTTGCACAATCATACGCCTGAGCACAGGCCTGCCGGCATCGTGGATGCCAGCGCACATGGTCAACCGGATTCTCAAAAAAAATACGGTACGCAATAGCTGGACATATGGACCAACCGCAGCGCGCGCGGCAATGCACGCTGCTGGCTGGCCATACTGCGAAGTCTATTGTCTGCGCCAAGCAGAGCGGCCCAGCACGAGCCTAAAGATCGCTCCTGAACGACCAGTGGCAGAGAAAACAAAGGCTGCAACAAAGAATGCCATTTGAACAAGCACGATGCATGGCCCAGTTGCACCATCGATATGGAAACTCAAGAGCGTCCCGATAAAGCTTGACGAAACAGCGGAAGCCACAGCGATCATCAACATGTAGTCGAATCTCTTGCTTAGGAGGAAAGCAATGGCCCCCGGCGCCACGAGCATCGCCACAACCAGTATTATTCCGACAGCCTTGAGAGCGACGACGATCGTTAACGACAGCAGTGCGAGCAAACCGTAGTGCAGTAGACCGACCGGTAGGCCAATGGCGCGCGCGTGCTGTTGGTCGAAGCAGTAAAGCAAAAGGTCACGGCGCTTAGAGATCACGGTGACTAGAACGAAACCAGATACAATTAGGGTCTCGATGGCTTCAATGGGCGTCACGCCCAAGACATTGCCAAATAGTATGTGGTTAAGATGCTGATCAGTATCAATCTTCGTGAAGAGCACCAGCCCAAAACCGAACATACCTGAGAAGACGATACCCATGACTGTATCTTCTTTTACGCGACTGTTTTCCTTTAGGTATCCCGTCAATATTGCGCAGGCTAACCCAGCAACAAACGCCCCGATTGCAATCGGCAGACCGAGGACAAACGCGATCACAATTCCGGGGAGCACGGCATGCGAGACGGCATCGCCCATTAGCGACCAACCCTTAAGGATGAGATAACATGAGAGCACTGCACATACCGCACCAATGACAACGGCGACGAGCACTGCGCGCTGCATGAACGTAAAGGCTAGAGGTTCGGTAACAATTTCACCGATCCAACTCACGATCGCCCGTCTCCCTGTGTCGGAGTGATCGCGGCGGCGCGCCGCCGAGCAGCTAGAACACCGTGCTTCGGCGCCCAAAAGAAAGCTGCAAAAAACAAGAGTGTCTGGAGGGATACGATGACGCCGCCAGTCGCCCCGTCGATGAAATAGCTCAAGTACGCCCCGACAAAACTGCTGCTCGCCCCTATTGCCACAGCGATCATCAGCAATACCGGAAAACGGTCGCTCAGCAGGTACGCAGTGGCCCCAGGCGTCACAACCATGGCAATCACTAAACATGCACCGACAGTTTGCAGGGCAGCGACAGTGGCCGCCGAGAGCAGCGTGAAGAACAATATTTTCAACTCGGTGGCCCGCAGACCAATGCTTCGTGCATGCCCTTCGTCAAAAAAGACGACCATGAGCTCGCGCCATTTCAAGAGAAGCAGCAAGAGTGTAATGGCGCTGATGATGACGACCTGCCAGGCATCTGAGTCGGATATGCCAAGAATGTTGCCAAGTACAATCGTTTGAACGTTCACTGCCGTTGGATTAATGGAAACGATCAGAAGTCCTGCAGCAAAGAACGAAGTAAATACGAGCCCGATAATCGCATCCTCGCGCAACCGGGTCTGGTGTCGGATGAATGCCATACCCAACGCCGCCAACAACCCGGCAAAAAACGCACCAACCGCGTATGGCAATTTCAGGATATAGGCAGCTGCAACACCCGGAACAATTGCATGCGCTAGCGCATCCCCCATCAACGACCACCCCTTCAGCATCAAGAACGCCGAAAGAAATGCACATGTACCACCGACCAGCGCCGAGACCCACATTGCGCGAACCATGTAATCGTAGGTGAATGGAACCAATGGTTCAATCATGCCCCATTATCCTCGTTCGCCCTCGGCACAGGCTCATCCTGGTCACGCCGCTCACCATAAAACACGACCGGTCGTTCATCATCCGTGAGCACAGTTACCCCCCGCCGATCGTCATCAGCATGCAGCGCGGAACCTTCCAGTCGGAAGTGACGCAACACACCACCGAAAGCGCGTTCTAGATTGGCTTGCGTGAAAGTAGAAGCAGTCGGTCCAGCGGCCAACACTGTGCGACGAACAAGTACCACGTGGTTACAAAAGTCGGGCACGCTTCCCAGATTATGCGTCGACACCAACATCAAATGACCTTGCGCTTGCAACTCGCGCATGAGATCAATGATTGCTGTTTCTGTTTTCACATCGACACCGGTGAAAGGCTCATCGAGTAAAATCACCAGTCCTTCTTGCGCGAGGGCTCGAGCCAAAAAAACTCTTTTGCGTTGCCCCCCTGAGAGTTCTCCGATTTGCCTCTTGCGATAGTCGGCCATGCCAACTCTTTTGAGAGCGTGCTCGACGATGTCCCGATCCTCGGCAGATGCAATACGAAAAAAACCCATATGGCCGTATCGCCCCATCATGACGACATCGTCGACCAAAACAGGAAAATCCCAATCAACCTCTTCAGCCTGAGGCACGTAAGCCACCAAATTTCGCCTCTGCGCCTCGCGTGCTGAAAGACCGGAGATCGACACTCGGCCGGCTGTAGGAGTGACGAACCCCATGATTGACTTGAAAAGCGTTGACTTTCCGGAACCATTGACCCCTACGAGTCCGCAGATAGTGCCAGGCCCTAATTCAAACGAGGCGTCACGAAGTGCGGTAAACCCATTGGGATAGGTGACGCTTAGAGCCTCAACACTTAGCGTGGCCGACAACTGCGAATCTCCCATGGCAAGGGTGCCGTGTGATTCGACACGTGGCGAACGTTCATTTTTTTTCTGGTCACCTTGCGGACCAACATCGATGGATTGCCCGTCCTCCCGATGTCTTGTTGGATGGGGCAACATCAAAAACTGAATCCCTGTGCGATTGTTGAGACCGTCACTTCCAATAACCGCAGATACGACGGTACAGGACCATCCGGGCTACTCAGACTATCGACGTAGAGCACCCCGCCATATCGGGCGCCGGTTTCTTTAGCAACCTGGCGCATGGGTTTATCTGAGACTGTACTCTCACTGAAGACCACCGGTATTTTGTGTCGACGCACCGTATCGATCACCTTGCGTACCTGCTGCGGTGTTCCTTGCGCGTCAGCGTTAATCGGCCAAAGATAGAGCTCCTGCAATTCATAGTCTCGCGCCAGATAACTAAATGCGCCTTCGCTCGACACAAGCCAACGTTTTGCGCTTGCAATAGCAGATAGGCGCTGCCTTAGCGGCGCGTCTATCGACTTAATCTTAGCTGCAAACACCTCAGCATTCCGATTGTAGGTGGTTGCGTTTGACGGATCGTACTTTGCCAAAGCCTTTCGGATATTGTCGACGTAGATGAGCGCGTTTGTTGGAGACATCCAGGCATGCGGATTCGGTTTGCCTTGATACGGCCCTTCGCCAATTCCGATTGGCTTTATCCCCTCGGTCACGATCACACTTGGGACATTGCGGATATTTTGGAAAAACCGTTCAAACCAACGTTCCAAATTCATACCATTCCATAAGACCAAGTCGGCAGTCTGAGCGCGAACAATGTCCTTCGGAGTTGGTTGATAGTCATGGATCTCGGCACCGACCTTGGTAACAGATTGAACGACCGCCGCGTCACCGGCAACGTTTTGAGCAATGTCTCGGATGACTGTAAACGTCGTTACGACGCGAAATGGTTCGCCGGCCCGAGCAACGTTCGATGGTGCAAAGACAAAAATTTGAGCTACCAGCGCAGACATTAGACCAAGTAGGGCAATTATATATCTACCACTTCTAGCTCGCGACGGTTTGGGTGAAGCAATCACTCGACGCTCCTTTAAACAGGCGACACTTAGGTGGCCAGGAACTGGCGAAATTGGGGAAATGGATATACCCCGACAGCATGACTCGGCGTCGCAATACGTCACCACTCCTGTCCTTCTTGAAGCCCATAGAGGCCTAACGTTCGCATTAAAAACTTGCCATAAAAGTTAGCGTTTGCTAAACATGTTGTCAATGACCAAGTATTCTTAGAGGCTGGCCATAATTGTCCACGGAAGATGACATAGATCTACAGATGCGCCGACAAGCGGCACGATTTCAGCGTGTACGAGATGCCCACCAGACTGAAGTTGCCGAAGACTATGTCGAACTCATTGCCGACCTGATCGACCGGTCCGGCGAAGCGCGCGTGGTTGAACTTGCAAACTGCCTTGGCGTTTCTAACGCGACAGTCAACAACACTGTCCAGCGGCTCCAGCGCGATGGTCTTGTGACAAGCAAACCCTACCGATCCATTTTTCTAACTGACGAAGGTCGCGGCCTGGCCCGACGCGCGCGCAGGCGTCATCGCCTTGTTCGGGATTTCTTGATGGCCCTGGGAGTTGACGCCGAGACTGCGGAAGCGGATGCCGAAGGCATTGAACATCATGTCAGCGAAGCCACACTAAGGGCCTTCCGCGCACATCTACGCCCGCCCCACGGGGATCGATAGGCCAATTGAGGTTGGCCCCATGTCAAGATCCGACATTGTTGCAGGTCGTGGACTCGGATGCGATAGATACACAATATTGGCCTACATCATTGCGGCACAACTATACCGAAACCTAGACCTAGACAGGACCATTCAGGAACCGATCATGGGCTCAGGATCGATCACAAGGTATGTCGGACTGCGATCATATGCACGGGCATCCCCGATCACGACGCCGTGACCGCTGCTGGAATACAGCTGCTATTGATAAGGGATTAGAGCTCACATGATCGATGGCTATTTGATAGGCACATTGGCCGTCACATACCTCGGTCTGTTGTTTTGGATCGCATGGCTTGGCGATGTTTGGCTTCGCTCCTCGCAACGCCCGACCGGGCGCCCGTTAATCTACGCCCTTTCAATAGGCGTCTATTGCACCTCTTGGACGTTCTTTGGAAGCGTTGGCTGGGCCTCCTCGACAGGTTACGATTTCCTTGCCGTCTATATCGGCCCAATCCTCATGTTCATGTTCGGATGGCCGCTTATTGTCCGAATTGTGAGATTGGCCAAGGCCCAGAACATTACCTCAGTCGCGGATTTTCTAGCCGCTCGCTACGGCAAGAGCCCGGCTGTGGCAGCCTTGGTCACATTGGTCGCCGTCGTCGGAACATTACCTTATATCGCCCTTCAATTGCGCGCGATCGTCGCATCCGTTGAGACGATGCTCGGAGTGCATCAAGTCTGGACCGATGAAGCCCTTGGCATAGGTCCCATCGAAACAGGCGCGATTATCGCAATCTGCCTTGCGGCGTTTGCCATTCTGTTTGGCACGCGCCACATTGATGCAACTGAACATCAAGACGGCCTTATATTGGCGATCGCTACAGAGTCACTAATCAAGCTGATGGCCTTCATCGCCGTCGGCGTATTTACAGTATTTTACGCTTTCGGTAGCCCCGCCGATTTCATCGAGCAACTCCAAAGTCGCCCCGAAATTACAGAGTTGCGTAATGCAACCTTGAGCGGCGGCACGATGCTAACGGTCGGCCTTTTGAGCTTTATCGCAATCCTTTTGCTTCCACGGCAGTTTCACGTGACTGTGGTGGAGAACCATTCGGAGCAAGAGATCCGCACTGCGTCCTGGCTGCTGCCGCTTTACCTGATTTTAATCAATGTTTTCGTTGTTCCGATCGCCGCCGCCGGGCTCTTGCTGACGCCGCAAGGATCAACGAACCCCGATATGTACGTTTTATTGGTTCCGCTCGTCAGCGGAGCTCAGTCGGTAGCGACACTTGCCTTCATTGGCGGCCTGTCAGCCGCTACTGCCATGGTCATTGTCGAAATGGTCGCACTATCAATTATGGTTTGCAACGGTGTTGTTGTGCCGTTCCTACTGCGTCAGCAGGCAAGTGAGACTCAACCCACCAGCAATCTCTATGGGCAACTCCTGAACGTGCGCCGCGCCGCAATCATTGCCATCATGATCCTTTGCTATGTCGTCTACCGAACGGTTGGTGGCGTTGGGAATCTGGCTGGAATTGGTCTAATTTCTTTTGCGGCGATAGCCCAATTGGGGCCCGCATTCTTTTTCGGGTTACTATGGCGCCGCGGAACGACGCGAGGTGCCATAGCGGGAATCGTTGTCGGCACGTCGATCTGGGCCTACACTCTCGTACTTCCGTGGATCGTCCAGGCGGGCTGGATGCCACAAACACTGATTGACAATGGCCCCTTTGGCCTAACGCTCCTGCGACCTCAAGCCTTGTTCTTCGTTGAATTCGAGCCGCTTCCACACGGAGTCTTTTGGAGCCTTGGCCTCAATCTTGCGGCCTACCTTGCGGTCTCCATGCTCAGAGCTCCGACTCCAATTGATCGCTTGCAGTCACACATATTCGTTGTCAATGAGGGCTCGATATCGTCACAGCAACCTGCCTTCAGATTCTGGCGCACTTCGATCACACAGGCTGACTTGCAAGCTACGGCAGGAAGGTATTTGGGACCGGAGCGCGCGGCACGTTCTTTTGCGGAGTTTCACGCAAGTCGCAGCATACCTCAAAACCCTCGAGCCGAAGCCGATATTCAGACGTTGCGTTACACAGAGCATTTGCTGTCGAGCGCGATTGGCGCTGCGTCCGCGCGCCTTGTTCTTTCGTTGACACTGCGCCGTGGCGACGTCGGCAGCCAGTCTGCACTGAAGTTGCTCGACGATGCTTCGGAAGCACTCCAATACAATCGAGACCTTCTACAATCGGCGTTGGATCAGGTGCGGCACGGCATTAGTGTATTCGATCGCAACAACCAATTGATTTGTTGGAATCGCCAGTTTCGCGAATTGCTCGACCTACCGACCGAGCTCGGCGCCGTCGGCGTGCCGTTGGACCGCATCCTCAGATTTTGCGCAGAGCGGGGTGATTTCGGCGCAGGCGATATCGATGCGCTGATTGCAGACCGTCTATCCCTCTTGTCCGTGACCTTCGAAACTTTTCAAGAGCGCCTCAAAGACAGCGATCGGATCTTGGAAATCCGAACTGCACGCATGCCTCAAGGCGGAATCGTAACCACCTACATTGACATCACCGACCGCGTTCAAACCGCCAACGCACTCGCGCGCGCGAACTTGACATTGGAACAACGTGTGCGAGAGCGCACTGCGGAACTTGTTAGCGTTAACGAAGCGCTAGAAAATGCAAAATCTAAAGCTGATGCAGCCAATCTTGACAAAACACGTTTCATTGCTGCCGCCAGCCACGACATATTGCAGCCTCTAAATGCAGCGCGACTTTATTCATCTACTTTGCTTGAACGCAAACTCGCTGAAACGGATGCCCGCATAGCTCAACGCATCGACGCCTCACTTTCTGCGGTCGAAGAGATCTTGCGCGCGCTGGTCGATTTATCGCGTATGGACGCGGGCCGGTTGACACCTGACATTCAACCAGTCTCACTGTTCGAGCTGCTCAATCGGCTGAGGGTCGAATTCGAACCCGTCGCTCAAAAGAAGGGGATAGGCCTCAAGGTCTTGGCAAGCGACCACTGGGTTATGTCCGACCGACAACTCTTGCGACGCGTCCTGCAAAACCTTATCGCCAATGCGATCAAATACACCAAGGATGGTCGTGTTCTTGTCGGCACCAGACGTCGTGGGGATCAGATAGAACTGCAGGTCATTGACACCGGGCCAGGTATTCCTCTTCACAAACAGGGCGAAATTTTCAAGGAATTTCATCGCCTCGACCAATCAGTCGGCGACGAGCGTGGACTAGGGCTCGGCCTTTCCATCGTCGACCGCATTGGCCAGCTGCTGGGCCACCACATTGATCTGCGTTCCGTGCCGGACCGCGGCACTTGTTTTTTTGTGCGTATGGCTCCCGCTACAGCACCCGTTGAAAAAATTGAACAAGCAAGAACTGCCATTGGAATTCGCCCCTTGGCCGGAACGCACGTTCTATGCATCGACAATGAGCCCTCAGTTCTAGATGGCATGCGATCGCTACTGGGTAGTTGGGATTGCAAAGTTACTGCGGCTGCCTCAGCGGACGAGGCCATCGCACTCCTCACGAGCCCAACCGATCAAGACATCGATGTCATCCTTGCTGACTATCATCTGGATCGCGAGCAGACCGGCGTTGACGCTGTGCGCGCATTGCGCCGTCATCTGTGCCACGATGTGGCTGCGGCGATTATCACCGCTGACCACTCTGGCGAAGTTAGGCGTGCGATACAAGAAAGCGCAATTCCGGTCTTGCGAAAACCGGTGAAAGCCGCGGCCTTGCGGGCACTGGTCACCCAGCTGACGCGAAATCGCATCGCAGCCAATTGATCGCGTTCAGGCTCCGTTGGTCTCGAGCGTACCAATTTGGAGACGACGCATCGGATGGACATTGTGCCGGCACACGCTGACGGCCAGTCAGGACTCCGAGGCCCCACACCAGGCCCCAAAATTGAACACTTAGCATTCGACTGAGAGTGCGGGGGATCAAAAGAGTAAGTCGACGAGAAATACTAGTCAGCTGACTACCATTTCTCTGACCTCTTGATCAATTCGATTTATCGCAATGACGGCCTGCGTCCGACTATCAACAGCAAGCTTTTGAAGAATCGCTGAGACATGTGCCTTGACTGTCGCCTCCGATACACCAAGCTCGTAGGCGATTTGCTTGTTCAGCAAGCCGTCCCCGAGCATCATCAATACGCGTACTTGTTGTGGGGTCAGCGTACCGAGCCTTTCGACGAGCCGCTCCTCCTCGCTCACGTCGACACCAGCGAGGTCGATTGACTGCGGCACCCAGACAGTGCCGTCTAATACAGCTCGAATAGCTTGACGTATAGATTCGATCGGCTGCGACTTCGGAACAAAACCAGACGCGCCGAAGTTAATTGCGCGCTTTATGATCGCTGGGTCTTCTGTGGCAGAGATAACCATCACCGGGATGGACGGGTACTGAGCGCGCAGACGCAGAAGACCTGCAAACCCCTTCACGCCAGGCATATTCAGGTCGAGTAGAATAAGGTCTGTCTCGCTATTCTCGTTCAGACATTGAATCAACTCATCCAAGGATCCGGCCTGTCGCGTAGAAACGCTCGAAATCGTCAGCTGCAACGACTGATCCAGTGCGTCCCTAAACATCGGATGGTCATCGACGATGATGACATTTGTAACCGACATTGAGCGTTATCCTCCGTTCACCTCAATGCCCGAGGCGCGATTGGTAGCCATGCCGCACATGAAACTGTTGATAACACCGGTTTAGGACTTATGCCAACAATTCAGCAAAATGCCGATCCAGGCTAGCGTCTCGCATTGGGGGAAAGCAAGGCTTCTCATGCCTTTCTCATCGAACCTGCCTCACCGAACCTGCCTCATCAAACCCGCCTCATCGAACCCGCCTCATCGTACCTGCCTCAATGAGCCTGGCTCATCGAGAACGCAAAAATGCTCCCTTTTGACATCAACGGTGTCTCGATGGTTCGGATTGCAGTCTCGTTGGCAAATGGCCCCTGATATCGGTAACATTGACACAATTTATCGATAACTAGCACGCGTCTCACAAATTTTGCATGGCTCTGGTTCAGATCGAGACGAGGGAAACTTCAAGAATGATCGAACAGGACGAGAGAAAACCCTACTGGAAGTATACCAAATTTCAGGTACTAGCGAGCTTGTTGCCTTTTTTAGTGCTCGTCTTTGTGCTGCCTCTCTATGCTGACAGTATGAACCACAACAAGTTCTTGGGGTTTCCGCTTGGCTACTTCATGGCTGGCCATGGCCTCTGGTTAATCGCGATATTTACGATAGCGACTTACATGGGCCGCCAGGATGCGATTGACCACTGGCACGGCGCCAACGAAGACTCTTAATAAGTCTGACCGTTCAACGATCAATGGACCTCACGGCATCGCCCGCTGGGGTTACACGGATACGACGTTAAAATGGCAATTACCCACCGCACGCGCCTAGTTAACCCCCGCCTCGGAGCGTATTTCAGCATTGTCACAAGTGGCTTCGTCGCGTTGTTCCTGGTCTTGTTCATTCTCGAGCAACTAGGGTCGTCTGAGGGTCTCATGCGGCTTGCGGTTCTCGTTTGTCCATTGCTCGTGTGGGCCATCATTGGTTTCGGATCCCATACAGCGGCTCCAGCAGATTACTTTGCTGCAGGCAGGCGCGTACCGGCAGTGTACAATGGTTTGGTGATAGCTGTCGTTGCGGTAGGGGGAACCGGCTATGTCGCAGCAACAGGACTGTTTCTTCTGAACGGTTTTGATGCTTGGTGCTTCGTCATAGGCTGTACAGCCGGCCTCGTGATAATGGGCATGTTGATAGCTCCGTATTTACGTAAGTATGGCGGCTACACGGCGCCCTCCTTCCTCGCGCGACGATTTGGCAGTCAGTCAGTGCAAGTCGTGAGTGCGACGGCATTCATTGCTCCGATGCTCCTGTTGCTGATTGCGGAAATCAAAATAGCAACTCATGCGATGCAGATCTTGACTGGTCTCGACGTTGCCATCATCAGCGCCGTCGTGGTCGGCAGTCTCGCCGCATCTGCACTGCTCGGCGGCCAGCGCGGAATCGGCTGGACGGGAACGGCACAAGCCATTGCGGCGCTGTTGGCCATTGTAATGCTCGCAGCGATGCTCGGGGTCATCGAGACGAACTTGCCGCTCGCACAATTCAGCTATGGCCCCGTACTTCGGGGAATTGGGCGAATGGAAGTCGCCCAGGGCGTTGCATCGGGCGAAGCCACTTTATTTGGTTTCCAGTTGGCTGGAGCGGGGCTTACGTCACTGAAAGGCCCCATGGCAACACCATACGAAAGTGTTGGCACCGTTAGCTTTGCCCTGATGACCCTAACAATGGCAGCAGGCATAGCTGGTGCGCCCTGGCTTCTGCAACGCTGCGGCACAACGGTTGGGGTTTACGAAGCTCGAAAGTCTTTGGCATGGACAATTTTTTTCGTTGGCGTCGCGATGTTGACACTCTCCGCCCTGGCCGTGTTCATGCGCGACATCATCATGCGGGACGTAGTTGGCCAATCCGTGCAAACACTTCCTCGTTGGTTGGCAGATCTCGTCGCACAGGGACAGGCGGCGGTGGCCACCGAAAACCCTAGAATTGCCTTTCAGGATATCAGCTTTCGTCGAGATTCTGTTCTGTTTGCGATTCCGCATGCTGCATCGTTTTCCCCCGTTGTCCAATATTTGGTTTTGGCCGGCGCCATCGCAGCAGCCCTGGCAGCCTCGGCAGCCACGTCTTTTGCAATGGCCGCGACAATGGCGGAAGATATATTTTCGAGACGGCGTAAGGTACCGGCCACATCGGCTTCACGGCTGCCTTTGGCCCGGCTGCTCACTGGAATTGTCATACTTTTAAGCACTATTGTGGCTAACTTCGTGGAGACGGATCCGTTCAAACTGCTGATATGGGCCATATCAATCAGCGCCGCCTCTTCGTTTCCTGTAATGGTCTTGGCGATATGGTGGCAACGAATGAGCGCAGCAGCTGCTCTCGCAAGCGTTGCCAGCGGCCTGACCTGCTCAATTTTGGCTATTGTCTCGAATGAGATTGGTTTGATACCACTGTCCTTGCCCGTGCTGGGTGTTGTCGGCATCGTGCCTGCACTGGCAGCTGCAGCCATAGCTTCCCAACTGGGCCGTCCGTCGGATCGCGCCCAGCGCGAATTGGTGCGTGACGTGAGGATTCCTGGCGGAGAGACGATATACGATAGGGAACAACGCCTTATTCGGCTGAAAGAGCAATAGCCAGCCACACTGGCGCGAACATTGTAATCGCAAGCGGACGCGGCGGGCTGCTAAAAACAAACGATACTATGGATACGCAACCAAAGAGCATACAGCGCCTCGGATTATTTCCGCCTATCTCCGCCCGGACCAGCGGCCGTATTCGCGCATCGAACATTCACGACGTCTATTACGAAGAGTGCGGCAACCCTAACGGCGTGCCGGTACTGATTGTTCACGGCGGCCCCGGTGGCGGAAGTAACCCGTTGATGCGTCGATTCCACGATCCACAACGCTACCGCATAATTTTGTTTGACCAACGTGGTTGCGGTCGATCTCTTCCTCATGCTGATTTGCGTCAAAATACCACGTGGGATTTAGTGGACGACATCGAACGCATTCGCAAGCACCTGGGCATCGATCGCTGGCAACTGTTCGGTGGCTCGTGGGGGTCAACTTTGTCATTAATTTACGCGATCTGTCATCCGGACCGCGTTATTTCGCTCATTCTGCGCGGCATATTTCTTTTGCGCGAGCGCGAAATATCCTGGTTCTACCAGGATGGCTGTAACCGACTCTTTCCCGACGCCTACGAGGATTTCATTGCACTGGTCCCCGAGGACCGACGCCATGACGTTGTAAGATTCTACTACAGCCTCCTGACATCGAGCGATGCAAACGTGCGCCTCCAGGCTGCCAAAGCGTGGAGCAGCTGGGAAGCCAGCACTCTCGCACTCAATTCTGGCCGGGATCGCTCTCGCCCGTCTCCGGCAAACGACTACGCCTTAGCCTTTGCCCGGATTGAGTGTCACTACTTCGTCAACAAGGGCTTCCTGAGTTGCGACAACTGGATTCTAACAGGCGTTCAGTCGATCAGGAACATCCCTTGCCTGATAGTACATGGCCGATATGACGTCGTCACGCCGCTCCACAATGCGTGGTCTCTAGCCAAGGCATGGCCGGAGGCGGAACTTCGCGTCGTCAACGATGCTGGACACGCGATGAGTGAACCCGGGATAGTGCACGAGCTGGTCTGCGGTACCCGGCACTTTTTGGCATTCGATTAATGGTGGCGGACCCAGTGATCAGTGTCGCAAGAGTATATCCATGCTCATCTATCAAGATCCAATCTGTCATGGGGTGCTCAACATCGGCAGCCGACTCCGGCTGTTTAATCCTGGGGAACCAAAGAACGGCCAAGTCCTGTGAGCTTGAGGTCCAACAATAAGAAACGCCCAACTCTCGGGGGGAGAGAGTTGGGCGTTGGCGCCTAAAGCGCTCGCATCGGGAGGGATGCCGATGCAGCAGATGGCAATCGTCGGCTAGACGGGGGGCACTACCGATACTGGGTGATGCCATCTGTCTTAGAACATATAAGCCAGAGATTGGGCCACACAACAATCACCAACCGCACCAATCACGAAAATGTTACCTCGCGACACGGTGTTGTACACCAGCAATCGATTGAGCGTTGCGAATACGCAACACTGATTATCCACCATGTGGCCCGTGAGAACTTTAATCGGGCATATGACACATCATCTCTGGTGCGCAAAATCTGAGAGCGTAATACTTAGAGACATAATATCAGCCTGCGAACATTGCGGCGCCTTACTCAGGCCCTCAATCTGCCTCCCCCCTATCTGGCATCCACCTTCGGCGCTTCATCTGCAGCCCCTCCCACAGCGACACTTGCCCGACCAATTTCACGATCACCTAAGAGGCCAAGCTATGGGCATGAACGGCCTTAATCACTATTAAAGGCGTCTTTGAACAACTCTTCGCGCTTGAACAATTTTGCATCCAATCTCCTCGGCCGAGAAAGGTTTCCGACATCCACTCGTGTCTCTAAACCCTGTGCATCGTAAGTAACCCAACCTGCCAACCCATACCTGGGCCGGAGGCTCATAAAGACTGTAATTTGGCCAACCGCATCCGGATCTTTGTCCGCCAACGTCAGCGCTACCCGATCTGACGTTTGCTTGACGGCCAGAATGCGCGCATCTCGCAGCAGATTGACGTCCTTGCGCAAGAGCATGCGAAAGGGGGTATTGTCTAGCGCGTAGACATCCTCACTTCTCAGATCAAGGTCTTGAATCGCCAGAAAGTGGCCATCCGATACCACAATCTTTCGGCTGGGACGGGAATAGACGAATCGAAACCGCCCCGGCTTCTTCACATAAAATCGGCCTTTCGTCCGTGCCCGATCCGGATCTGTCTGGATAAACCGTCCCTGAAGATGAACAAGATTATTGAAGTAGTCGTTCACTTTGGCGATAGCATCGGACTGTGAAGCCGAAAAGGTGTGCCCCGCGGTAGCGTGCGACGAACGAACTTTGCTATCCCAACCCGAGCCAACGGGACTGGACGGCCGCGCCTCTTTGGCACCGTTGGCAGTTGCCGACATTCCAAATATCAGTAAGACGGCCCCAATAACATGACTTGCCCTCATCCAACCGAACCGAAAGATCTCAACTGTCTGAGAAGTCATTGCTTTTCCACCCACCGTATCCACCAACGAGTATTGACTGGCGCAGCCAGAGTTCTCGCAACATTGCGACCAGAACAGGGCGCCCCGAACGCGATCACCAAGCGATTTCCCGCCGATCGCCAAAGGGACCACGCTGGCCGAAATTCGCCGTTGGCGCCGAGAAATCTCTGGCATTCATAAACCTTTCGCACCGAAACATTTCGCTCTGAAAAACCGTTGTCGCTGATGAGAAAATGCAGAAACACCTAACCGTCGTCACACCCAGATCGAGAGATTGCTTTCCTGCCCCACCACCAGATGCCACGAGACTTGGCTTGATGTCGCTTTACGACAGCACGCCCTCAGGAACAAGCACCAGTCCGGTCCAGACGACGTTTCGCTGTGGGCGAAGATGTCCGACCACGCATCGATTCCGCGCCACTGGACTTTGCTCCCTCAAGCGCGTTCATAAGGCGGCCAGCCCGTTCATGGCGCTTCTGCGTGACGAGCGGCCCCAAAATCGCATCGAGATCACTCGATCGGACTTCTGGCCCATGCCCACGAACACAAGACCCGCCTGACGCCACTACAATAAAGTCCAAACCGTCGAGAAGATGCTCGGCACCAGCCTCCCCCAACTGGGCGCGACTGTCGGCCTTACTTGCGACTTTCAAACAAAGGCGCGTGAGGCGCAGCTTGTCCAGCGCGCCGACTACACAATCATGCTCAGCTTGGCCAGTAGAAACAATTAGATGGACCCCAACTTTTTCGGCCAACGACGATATCCGGCCGAACGCCGACGCATAGTTTTCTCCAGCATTTTCTGCAAGCTTTTCCGGATCGTTCACGACCACAACGATGTACGGTAGTCGCTCGAGTTCCAGCGACTTTTGCGCGAATTGCGCCCTGCCTGTCACTTGATCGAAGCCGATATGGATGCTTTTCGTAAGTTTTTCGCCCAAGCGCTTTGCGTGCCGCAGGCGATTGTTATATGAGGCAATATCCTGCTCCCCAAGCTCTTGTATTTTTGTGTACCTCTCACGCATTTCCCTGGCTAGCCAGTCGAGCGCTACAATAGAGTTGTGCGCACCCTCGATTGGCGGAGCCAGCAGATGCGGAATCTCGGCAAGGCCACCAAAGGCACCTGATGATGAAACGTCCACCTCACCAACGAGCAACATCCGGCAATCATCGGGCGAGCTGCGATAGAGCAGTGAAAGTAAAAGCGCGTTAATCAGTTTTGCTCTGCTCTGTGCTGACACGCCAGTTATGAGCAGGTTTGGCATCAAAGTGAGATCGCCCACGATGGGTTCACCGCCGACTGAACAGCCGAGCATCAGTGGCAGTCTCGCCGTGCACTTGCGATATGATTTGTCTTGCAGAAGCGGCCGGAACGCGACAGGCTGCGGCGCATCGTGAGCCAGCTCAAATCCAACCTTTCGAGCTCCGTTCAACATCGAAACCCGAACAGATTTGTTTTTCATAACTCTTGCAATATCATCGGCGAGTGTCACAACTCTGTTCGGATTGATTCCCGGTGATAACTCAAAGTCGATACGGGTAACTGCAGGCCCCTTAGACACACGAACAACGCTCCCCGTCACGCAGAATTCGTCGAGAACCTCGTTTAAGGGGGTAACAAGCGCACACGTTTTTATATGATCCGAATTTTCACTTTTTTCGCTTGCACCGATTCCCATAGCCCTGCTTGACGGACATTCGGAATGTTTGTCCGAATGCTCGAAAGTATCCTGCGCCGGCGGCGGCGGCCTAATGTGCTCTTGATCTGATTTGTCCGCTCTGGATTGGCGCGCACCGGAACTGAGGAACGCCGGGAAAGTCAGGTCGTCTAACTCACACGCGTGAGCTTTGCTCGAAATGGGCGCTTCCGGCTCGATCTCCCTATTCGTCAGAGTGGTTCCTGAAGGCGCGAAACGCCGTGCAATCGCGACAACCTGGCCAGATGGTGCAACATCGACGTTTGCGGAGGCGGATTGCTCATCAATAGAGGGGTATGTTGCAAGCGTTGCAGCCAACGCCCCGGCACGATCATCTGGGTCCATACTCGAACTCGCTGTTGAGACCATGTCACGCTCGGTAGCCGCGATTGATCCGATTTCGCTCAACGGATCGGTGCCAACTCTGTCGCCTGTTTCGTTGGCGGCGGCGACGCCGTAACTCTCGCCTGTGATAGTTCGATCCGCGGTCCCTGTGGTCTCGTCATCGGCAACGACGGTGACGGCGGAAATTGCTGTGGGCTTCTTGCTCGATAAGGCGCCTGCACTGTCGACGCCGTCTTCGCTCCCAAAAACGGTGGCAGTGGAAGCTGCTGGAACGTCGACACGCTTGCGCAATGGCTTGGCAAAACGCTTGACCAGGTGGCCATCGATATCCAACGCATAGGCATACGCCCAAAATCCAATGGCAAACAGCGTCAAACCTGAGAGTGTACCGCTCGCCGCCAAACGAAACTGAGCAAAAATACCGGCCACAAGGTCGTAGCTAAGATCACCGACGAGACCACCGTAGCCGCTCTCCAACAACCATCCGTTCGCCGTCGGCAGCGCTGCAGCTCCGCCAGCTATGGTCAGCAAGGAGATCAGCGCAAAAATCGCTCTGAGCCGGAATCTATCGATGGTCTCGAAGAGCGCCAGTTGTGCGCCCCAAACCGCCAAGCAAATCAGCGCCAACGGGCTCGCTATGCCGAATGCTTGAGCAAGGACGTCCTTGACCGGTCTGACAATCATCCAGAAAACATGTCCACTCGGCGGCCATGAAGGCGCGCCCACATCTGAAGCCAGTGAACTGCAAAGAACGAAGGTCAAAAATATACAAAAGACCAACAAAACGATGCCGGCCAGCCGACGCATCCAACCGACCAACAGAGCTTCCAGCGGCCGCGGCAGCAATCGATGATGATCTTCGTCAAAATGATGGATGGCCATAACGCAAAATCAACTCACTAACGCTTCACGACCGAACGGGTTTTGCAGGCACTGACACATTGGCTGATGCCGCAGTCACCTGCATTGTCCGTTCAGCGCACAGTTAAGGTGCCGTGTTAAGATTACTAAAGTGTTAGCGGAGGGAGCGCGGAACGGCATCGCGAGCGGGTCCATGAACGCCACTCACCCGCCACTCACCCTTCGCCGGCGCCCTTCAAGAAATCGGGCAAAACGACAAAGAAAAAAGCATCAGTAAATACGACGCGTTCGGCTCCCAATGGGCTCAGTGGTGGGATCACGCGTTGCATGCCCATCTTCCCCCCCTTTGAGCCCTCATTCGGCGCAGCACTGGCAACCAGCATGGTGCTACACATGCTGCACCTCGCCTCCCTCTGCCTCCCGGCGGAGCTATCGTGTCGGCATTTCCTGCTCGGGATTGGCGCTGATCTTGTGAATCGATAGATCAGCCCCGCGACGCTCATCCTCCTCACTCATCCTAAACCCGAAGACGGAGTCAACCAGCTTAAAAACGATGAACCCAGCTACGAAGCCTGCAGCTGCGCCAAGTAAGCTACCACATACTTGACTCATGAGACTGACGCCACCGAGACCGCCAAAGGTCTCCAAACCGAAAATCCCGCACGCAATCCCTCCCCAGAC
>JBPCWA010000608.1:0-2821 GCA_051009975.1 Hyphomicrobiaceae bacterium | reverse complement strand
ATCAAGGGCTGAAAAACTATCGTTGGAATTCAAAGATGGGGGGCAAAGCCGTTCGTTTCCACAGCAACGGTCTTCATAGTCCCTACAATCGCGTGTGCGCTCAATTGGCTTCCGCCGAGGCAGTCGTCGAAATACCCCCGTCTTTACCAATACCAATTGCCGCATTCAGAATTCGCTTGCGCGGCCCCATCGGTAGGCCGAGTTTCTCAAGATCACCTTCTTCGAGCCATTGCAGATCGATTAGCTCAATCTCATTTTCGATGAACGCTGACGTGTATCTGCTCAGACCCAATCGTTTCAGCCAATCAGCAATATCCTGGTCCATTTGCTTGTGTCTCCGATCCAGCTGGCGAGAGGGTAGCACATCACGTGGTAGATTTCGCGACGCCTAGATCTTTGGACGGATTAGGTGGAGCAACACGCTAACCGATAGTTTCTCGTTCGCAACGAGTTCGGCACAAGCTTTGTTTCCTTACCACTGCCGCCACTTGCAGCAAGCACTGCTTCGCGCACGCGGTGATTGGATGCAGGTGGTCGAGATCTGTCTCCGATATGCCGCCAACGCTGCAACCAGACCATGTGCGGATCGGTGACGCTTGGATCCGGGGCATAAGCGGTATTTCGGTTTGCCCCTTATCCCTTGCTTGCCCGTAGTCCCCAATAGCCGCAATTTGACCATTACCGACGAGGCCTCGGTCGGACGCATGGCGTTCTGTTGAGGCCACCAGTGAACCGAACCTCAGCGTAGCGCAAATGGCGTTCGGTCCACATTTCCGACATTGGGGCAATACCAACCACTCTATAGATCGAAGAAGCCAGCGCGTTCGCTGCTGAAGCTGATGCGACCGCAATTTCAAATTTCGTCTCGCCCGGTCTCGTTAAACGTAACTCTCGCCCCACTTGCGTAGCGCCAACAGTATCGGCTTAAGCGTTCGACCTTTGTCGGTCAGGCTGTACTCGACATGGGGCGGCACGACGGGAAACACCTCGCGCACGATTAAGCCGTCGCTTTCCAACTCTCGAAGCTGTTTGGTTAGCATTCTCTGTGTGACATTCCCCACCTGTCTCTTGAGTTCATTGTACCTCAAGGGACCTTCGAGCAGGTGGTATAGCGCAACCCCTTTCCATTTGCCGCCAATCCGTTCGAGTGCCGCTTCAACGGGACAGATGCCCGAGCCATCGCACCGCTCGATTGCCATAGCCGCTCCTTAGGATACTTTTTGTGCCTACAGCACAAAACTGTGCGTACTGGTCAAAATGCTCCTTCTTCAATAGCTCCGTTCTTGAGCAATCACAAGAGAGACTGACAATGGCAAAACTGACGATCGTCGCAAACATTCACGCCAAAGCGGATAAAGTGGAGCTGGTCAAATCAGAGCTCCAGAAGCTCATTCCAATTACGCGCGCCGAAAAAGGCTGCATCCAATACGACCTTCATCAGGACAACGAGAATCCGACGCACTTCATGTTCTACGAGAATTGGGAAAACCGGGAGCTTTGGCAAACGCATATGAACGCACCACATCTTGCCGCTTACATGGCCGCCACAGAAGGCGCTGTTGAAGAGTTTACGCTTAGCGAGATGACGATTATTGGCTGATAGTGTCGGGTAGGAGGTCTTTGATGAAAGCAGTTGCCCTAAAAAGGTATTTGCCGATTGAGCAGTCCGACTCGTTTCTGGATGTTGAACTTCCGAAACCCGAGCCGACCGGACGCCAGTTGTTGGTCGCGGTGAAAGCCATTGCAGTCAATCCCGTCGATACCAAAGTGCGTGCAGGTCGCGGTAAAGATCCAGACGTGATCGAAGATCCGCCGCGTGTACTTGGATGGGATGCCAGTGCTGTCGTCGCAGCCGTAGGGCCAGACGCCACGCTGTTCAAGTCTGGTGATGAGGTCTGGTATGCAGGCGACATTACACGACCGGGCTGCAACTCCGAGTTTCAAGTCATCGACGAACGAATTGTTGGCCGAAAGCCAAAGAGACTAAGCCATGCCGAAGCAGCGGCGCTGCCTCTTACAGCAATTACAGCCTACGAAGCTTTTTTCGATCGGCTCGGGATCGATCGCGAGGCTGCAAACGAGGGGCAGTCAATCCTGATTATCGGCGGCGGTGGTGGTGTTGGCTCAATCGGCATTCAGCTTGCCAAACATGCGGGCTTGATTGTCATTGCAACAGCATCGCGGCCCGAGACCGAGGCTTGGGTAAAAAAGTTCGGCGCCGATCATGTCGTCAATCACCGTGAAGATATGGTCGCACAAGTCCGTGCACTCGGTATGCAGCACGTCGATCACGTCGCAATCTTCAACGACATGCGCCATTGGGCGGCAGCGGTCGAGCTGATACGTCCTCAGGGCGGCATTGTCTCGATTGACGACACTAATCTGCCGATGCCGATGAAAGACATGAAGATGAAGGCTGCGAGCTTCCACTGGGAGTTCATGTTTGCACGCGCGATGTTCGAAACGCCTGACATGATCGAACAGCACAAGTTGCTGAACTGGGTGGCGGACCAGATCGATGCCGGCCGTATGCGAACCACCGTCAGCGAAGTGCTCTCGCCCATCAATGCTACGAACTTGCGAGAGGCTCATCGCCGGATCGAAACCGGCAAGTCTAAGGGCAAAATCGTTATCGAGGGTTGAGACCATAGAACTGGGCTTTTGCAGTGTTGAGCATGTGCTGTTCCAGTCACATGACAGACTCGCCGTTCGGAGATTTTTTGGTTTTGGTGGGCGGTCCTTGCCAGCACGCCAAGCACATCCTCAGACCTATTCTGGCAACGACCCTGCCGCAATCGAGATCGTGAAGCGATTTAGTCGG